>NZ_KQ968512.1:44801-80940 GCF_001578585.1 Sutterella sp. KLE1602 | reverse complement strand
AGTCGGATGTTCCCTCGCGGCAACTCTATGGAAGCCGCCACCGCCTGACGTCTCCAAAGCCGTCGTCATCGCCAACGTCATCAGACGCATCCGTCGCCCGGCTTGTGTGAGCCGGGCGATTTTTTCAGGACCAGAACCGACGACGGGGCCTGCTGGAGATTTCGGCCGGTCTGTGCATTCCATGCTCATGGCCTCGCTTGCGACCGCGTCCGACGCCGCTCAGCCTAAGCCCGAAAAGACAAGGAAAAACCCGCTCCGAATCAAATGCCGGGCGGGCGTCTTCACAAGGCGTGGTGTTCGGGCTCAGTGCTTGAGCGCGGCGAGAGCGGCGAAGGGATTGGGCTTTTCAGCCTCGACCACCTCGTCGCTCGTGTTTTCATAGTCCATCTCGCAGTCGTCGTGAAGCGGCATGGCGGGAAGCGACAGGATCGCCTCCTCCTGAACCCAGTCGGCGACGGAGAGACTGCGGCTGCCGACGATAACCTCCTCATCATCACCCTCTTCATCGAGCGGGAGCGCATTGGCCTCTGCCTCGGTCTTCGTGAAGCGGAAGACGAGTTCGCGGCTGACGGGAACGCTCACGGGCTCGTTGCAGCGCGCGCACTGCATGACGACCGTGCCCTCGAACGAGAGACTTGCGGCGGGAAGTCGCTCAACGATGCCGAGTCCCGTCACGCTGAACTTCAGGGAGCCCTCGAGCGCCTGAATGAAGTGCGCGAGCTCAGGCATTTCGTCAAGCTCAAGCGTGCCCTCCACGGTCTGGCGGGTGCGGGCGATTTCGAAAACATCGAGCGTAAGAGACATGGTCATCCTCAGTAAAACTTTCAGGCCCGGAACGGGCGCCCTGAAAGGATACATTGTTCACGCGCAGGCGGCGGGAATTTCGCTCGCCCGCCTTGGGACTTCCCGCTACAATTCCTGCATTATGACAAAAGCACTCATCCTCGCCTCGAGCTCCCGCTACCGCCGCGAGCTCCTCGACCGTCTTGGCATCGCCTACACGTGCGAAAGCCCCGACATTGACGAATCCTCCCTGCCCGGCGAAACGCCGCAGGACACCGCGATGCGCCTTTCCGAAATGAAGGCCCGCGCAATCTGGGACAAGCACCCCGGCGCCGTCGTCATCGGCTCCGATCAGGTGGCCGACCTCAACGGCGTCAAGCTCGGCAAGCCGCACACGCACGAGAACGCTGTCCGCCAGCTCAAGAGCATGCAGGGCCACGACGTCGTGTTCACGACGGCCCTGTGCGTCATTGACGCCGAAGGCCGCGCCGAGCGCGTCAAGTCCCAGACGACGATCCGCATGCGCACGCTCTCCGACGAGGCCATCGAGGCCTACGTCGAGCGCGAGAAGCCCTTCGACTGCGCCGGCGCCGCCAAGATCGAGCGCCTCGGCATCGCGCTCATGGAAAGCGTGAAGTCGGACGACCCGACCTCCCTGATCGGCCTGCCGCTCATGGCGCTCACCACGCTTCTCACCCGCGCGGGCGTTGAAGTCCTCCCCGGCCTCGACGCCTGATTGAGGAGCACCTCCCATGGCCGGCACGATCTACTGCCTTCCCAACCTCATCGCCGACGGCACGCTGGAAGCCGCCATTCCGCCCGCCGTGCGCACCCGCGCCGCAGACATCCGCCTCTTTTTCGTCGAGGCGGCCAAGAATGCGCGCGCCTACCTGAAGCTGCTCGGCCATCCCGGCCCCATCTCGGAGCTCAGGATCGAGGAGATCGGACATGATCCCGACCCCGCCCTGATCGACCGCTGGCTCGAGCCCGTCCTCGCGGGCGAGGATGCCGCGATCGTCAGCGAGTCGGGCTGTCCCGGCATTGCGGATCCGGGCGCACAGATCGTTGCAAGGGCCCAGGAGCTTGGCCTGCGCGTCGTGCCGTGGGTCGGCCCCTCGTCGATTCTCATGACGCTCATGGCGAGTGGACTCGACGGCCAGCGCTTCCGCTTCCTCGGCTACCTGCCCGTGCATGCGGACGAGCGCGCTGCGGCCCTCAAGGACCTCGAGACCCAGAGCCGCCGCTCCGAGACCCAGCTCTTCATCGAGACGCCGTACCGAAACGGCGCGATGCTCGAGAGCCTCGTCTCCACGCTCGCCCCCGACACCCGCGTCACCGTCGCGACAGACGTGACGGGCGAGCATGAATCCATCCGCACGATGACGATCCGCGCCTGGGCCGCGCTCACGCCCGAGGAGCGTGCGCTGCCCAAGCTTCCCACCGTCTTCGCGCTCCTCGCCGCGCCCCGCGGCACGGCACCGCGCTATGCGCCGTCCGACGCCCGCCGCAAGGGCGGCAGGGACGCAGGCCGCCCCGCCGCGGGCAGGAACTTCAGGCCCGCTCAGAAAAAGGGACGCGCACGATGAACGTGAGCGCGATCCTCGCAGGTCTTCAGCAGCTCTCCCCCGACCGCATCATGACGGCCGCGGGGTTCCTGCTCGTGCTTCTCGTCGCCCTTGCGATGTGGCTCGCCGCCAGACGCAGGCAGGCAAGGCGCAACATCGGCCTCTCGAAGATCGCCGCCGGCCTTCCCGAAGGCGACGGCCCCGTGACGAGGGCCGCTCCGAAGCTCTCGCGCCCCGACCCGCTCGAGGCTGACCGCCTCGCACTCGAAATGCTCGAGTCAGACGAGAACGACGCCAAGGACATCGAGGAGATCAGGCACACGTCCTACACCGAGCGCGTGAACGTCCCGAACGCGGCCGCCCGCAGGGAGGCCGCTCCCGAACCCAGACGCGAGCCCGACGTTGCGGTGCTCGCCCCTGAACCGAAGCCCGAACCCGATCCCGCACCGAGGCCCGAGCCCGCCTTCAGGCGCGAACCCGAACCCGCGCCCGTCCCCGCCGTGCCCGTCGTGCCGCCCATGCCCGAGTGGGAGTTTCTCAAGACGCTTCCCTTCATGGTGAGGCAGGGCCTTTCCACGGGACACGCCGACATGCTCGGCATCGGCGTCGAGGCGGTGTTCTTCCCCGCCGAAGCGGTCAACAGGCTCGACGACCCCGTCCTGCGCCTCGTGCCCTTCCTGCCCGCAGACGAGGGCGAGCTCCTCTGCCGCGAATCCGACCGCCGCACCTTCCAGGCGGGCGGCCTCTACGCACAGCCCGACGCCGTCATCGCCCTCAGGGCTGGCGGCGTGCTCGCCGTCGAGTACAAGTCCCGAGGCGGCCGCATGGACGACCCTCACGACATCCCCGGCAGCCTGCGCCCCAAGGACCTTCTGCAGACCGTCATCGGCGCCATGGTGCTCTCCGCCTCCGAAGGCGTCGCCTGCGCGCCCGTCCTGCGCACGAACAACGCCGTCTACTTCCTGAGGCCCGGGAAAACGCTCGCGACGCTGCTCGCCGAACGCATCGGCGCCGCCGTCTCCTTCGTGAAGCCCTATGCCGAACGCAGCGGCATCAGCGCCTCCGACTACGCGGAGCTCTGCGTCGTGCCCGCCCAGATGCTCTCGGGCAGGCCCGTACGCTCCGAAGGCGACCTGAGAGGCGAGGCCGCACACGCGCGCATGCTCCGCTGAGGCCGGCCTCCTCACAACGGATGCGTGATCCCAAATCACGCCGAATCCGCAAGCTCCTCTGTGTCAGGTAGTTACGCTCATGGTTCCCTGCGAAAGCGAGGACTATAGTGGGAGGATGACATGCCGGACCATTTTCGGAGGAGACCACATGCGAACCGTCCCGACGTTCACCTTTTCCATTCTCACTCTGGCGTCCCTTGAAGCTGCGGCCGCCCTTTCGGCCACGGTGCCGCCCGCCTGGCTCAAGGCCGAGGTTTCGTTGCCCGAGCACAGTCGCTCGCCGCTCGTCGTGAAGCTCTCCCCCGACATGACGCCCTGCAGGGCCAAATACGGCAATGAGGCCGCCTCGAAGTGCAGCAGGCTCTTCGGCCTCGTCTCCTCCCGCGTCACGGGCGTCTCGCTCTCGCCCGCCGTCGAAGGCGTCTGGCGCTGGGAGGCCCGGGGCGCACTCGCCTTCACGCCCGAGGATCCCTGGCCCGAGCGCACAACCTTCAAGGTCGACCTCTCGGGCCTGCGCCTGCCCTCCGCAACGACGCTCAACACGCCCGTGATCGACTTCACGACGCCGCCCCTCACGATGACGTCGGGGTTCGCGACCTTCTGGATGGACCCCGCCGTCTCGGGCGAGCGCGCCCTTACGGTCGACGCCCTGTTCTCGACGACCATCGCCGACACGAAGGCCTTCGAGGCCTCGGTCAAGGTCGACGTCCCCTCAAGAAGCGGACTCACGTTCGGCAAGCCCATCTTCATCTGGAACCATTTCCGCACGGGCTTCTACATGAAGCTCCCCGTGCGCACGCTCGGCAGCGCGACCAACGTCCGCATCACCTTCCCGAAGGCCGCGGGCAAGTGGACGGCAGCTGACGGCCGCCATCCCGTCGTGTATCCGGGATTCCAGCAGGCGTTCGTGAGCTACACGATTCCTGCCGCCGACAGCCTCTACAAGATGGGCGAGGCCTCGCTCAGTCCGACGCGCACCGAAACGCTCGAGCAGGTCTACGAGCTCGTGCTCAGGCCCTCGCTCCTCACGAAGCCCTCGGACATCGTCGCGGCGATGCGCGTCACGGCTCTGCCCGCACGCATGAACGAGGAGGCCGTCTCCCCCACCGACTGGCGCAGGGCGCCCGCCGTCACGCCCGACGTGCTCGCGCGCGGCACGCCCGTCCCCGTCTCGATCGCGCAGGACCCCGACACCCCGTCCGACAGCATCCGCCTTCTTCTCAAGGCCCGGCCCGGCGACTTCCTCCATCTGGCGCTTCCCGCGAGCTTCGGTCCCGAAAAGGGCGCCGTGCTCTCCGACGGCTGGACGACCGTCCTTGCGGCGGCCGACCCCGGCGCCGCAGTCGGATTCCTGCAGCCCGGCAGCATGATGACGCTCTCGGGCTCGAGAACCCTCACGCTCATGGCCGACGGCGTCGACCGCATCCGCTGGCGCATCGAGCGCATCAGGGATCCCTACCTTGCGCTCACGGCCCAGAACTGGCGCGCACACGAGACCGTCACGAATGCCGAGGCCCTCTCCGAGGCTGCCGACGGCGTCATTCCCGTTGCGGCGGGAAGGCGCTTTGCGTCGCTCCCGCTCGACGAGGCGAAGCTTCCCGGCGGACGCGCAGGGCTCTTCCAGATCACGCTCACGGGCGAGAAGAAGACGAAGGACGGTTGGGGCGTTGCGGCCATCGCCGCCAAACGCGTGCTCGTCACCGACACGGCCCTCATCGCCAAGACCTCCCGCGACGGCAGCCACGTCGTCCATGCGGCCGACCTCGTCAGGGGCGTTCCCGCCGCCGGCCTTCGCGCCGTGCTGCTCGGTGCCAACGGCGTCCCTCTCGAAACCGTCACGACGGACGAAACCGGCGCCGCACGCTTTGCAACGACGCGCGGACTCGAACGCGAAAAGGCGCCCGCCGCCGTCGTCGTCACGAACGAAGCAACGGGCGACCTCGCTTGGCTCTCGCTCTCCGACGCCTCCAACGTCGACCATGACCACGACTTCAGCACCGCAGGGCGCCTCGTCTCCGAGGACGGCCTCACGGGCCTCGTCTTCTCGGAGCGCGGCATCTACCGTCCCGGCGAAACCGTGCACGCAGGCATGATCGTGAAGACCGCGGACTGGCACAGGCTCCCCGCAGGCATGCCCGTGACGCTGCGCATCACCGACGCCACGGGCCGCACGATGCTCGAGACCGCCCCCGCACTTACGCCCGAAGGCACCGCATCGGCCGACTGGACCATTCCGACGGACGCCGTGCCGGGCGAAATCCGCATCGACCTGCTCGCGGGCGACGTCGTGCTCTCCACCCACCATGCGGCGATCGGCGACTTCACACCCGAGGCGATGCGCCTTACGGCCCGCATGGTCCAAGGGGCGCCCGGCTGGATGAAGCCCGGAGACCTCGGCATCGACTCCACGCTCGCCATGTCCTACGGCGCCCCCGCTGCGAAGAAGGCCGTGCGCGCACGCCTCGTCCTCTCGCCCGCCCGCGACATCTCGTTCCCCGAGCTCCCCGGCTGGACCTTCGTCGACCCCGCGCCCTTCGAGGGCACGCTCGACGAGGTGAAGGTGAAGTCCGTCGAGACGGACGCCGAAGGCCGCGCATCCCTCACGCTGCCGCTCTCCTCCACTGCGGGCACGCTCAAGGGCCGTCTGCTGCTCGAGGGCTTCGAAAACGGCGGCATCAGGGCCGCCACGGAAAACGTCGGCTTTTTGATCTCTCCCGCCGACACCATGCTCGGCTGGCGCAGGCACGCGGAATCCACCATCAGAAAGGGCGGCGTCGACATGCCCGCACCCGAGGCCTTCAGCTGGATCACGAGGGACGAGGAGCGCACGTTCGAATTCCTGCTCGTCGACCGCTTCCTCAAGCCCTGCGCCGACAGGCCGCTCACCCTCGCCGTCATGGCACGCCAGCCCGTCACGGAGCTCGCCTCCGACAGCACGGGACGCCTGCGCTACGACGAGCGCAGCGTCGAGCGCCCCGTGAGGGAATCCGCCGTCACGACCGACGCCAACGGCCGCACGACGGCCTCGCTCAACACCTCGGCGCCAGGCGACTTCTCCCTCGTCGTCAAGGACGAACAGGGCCGCGTGCTCGCGCGCCTGCCCTATCACGTCGCAGGCGAAGACCTGCGCCCCGCCCTTTCGGGCGACCTGCCCGCCGCCACGGCAAAGCTCGTTTCAGACAAGTCGACTTATGAAGCGGGCGAATTCGCCCGTCTCGACATCGTGTCGCCCTTCGAGGGGCTGGCGCTCGTGACGCTTGAAGCGGATCGAGTGCTCGTCTCCAAGTGGGTGAAGGTCAGCGCAGGCACGAACGCCGCGCAGATGGAGGTGCCCGAAGGCTACAGCGGGCGCGCCTTCCTGAGCGCCTCGCTCGTGCGCTCCTCGAAGGATGCCGCGCGCTTCCTCAAGGCCTATGCCAGGGCGACCGCGCCCGTGACGCTCAACATGAAGCCCCGCACGCTCGGCGTGAAGCTTGAGGCGCCTGCCGTGGTGCCCGACACGCGCGAGCTGAAGGTCACGGTGAAGTCAGATGTGCCGGGGCGCGTCTTCCTCTGGGCGGTCGACACGGGCATTCTGTCGCTCACGGGCTACAGGACGCCGTCTCCCGTTCATGCGCTTCTCGAAGACCGAGGACTTCAGGTCGACACGCGCCAGACGCTCGAAGGCCTGATGCCCGAAGGCATGAAGCTTCCGGGCGAAGCGCCCTTCGGCGGCGGCTTCGGCTCGAGGGCCATTTCGGCCGACGCGATGGCCAATCCCTTCAGGCGCACGATGGATCGCGCGGCCGTCTGGTGGGCGGGAAGCCTTGAGACGGATGAAAAGGGCCGCACCGTCACGGTGTCGCTCCCATCCGAATTCAACGGCGGCGTGCGTCTCATGGCCGTGGGCGCCTCCGAGGGTCGCGTGGGCGGCGCCTCGATCGACACGGCCGTGCGCGCGCCCTTCATCCTGACGCCGATCCTGCCGGGGTTCGCCGCACCTGGCGACGTCTTCACGGGCGTCGTCTCCCTCAACGGCGAGGCGCCCTGGAAGGGATCCGTGGCGCTAGGCCTGCCCGAAGGACTGAGCGCAGGCGTGCTCTCCGCGCCTCTCGTCCTTGAGGCGCCGGGCGAAGCCACCGCACGCTTTGACATTGCCGCAGGCGCAGTGCCGGGCGCCGCATCCGTCACCGTGACGGCCACGCCCGAAAAGGGATCCGCCGTCACGCGCACGACGTCCTTCTCGATCAGGCCCGCAGCCCTCAGGACCCATGACGTCCTCTGGGGACCGCTCGCCGACGTGAAGACGGCCGACGTGACCGTCAAAGCCCGCCTGCTTCCCTTGGAAAACGAAACCTCCCTCACGGTCTCGACGACGCCGCTGCCCCTTGCGCACGGCCTCGTTCGCAGTCTTCCCGAAGCCTTCTGGCTGAGTTCGGACGCGGCCCTCTCGGCCGCCATGCCCTGGGCGCAGCTCGTCGGCGCCCCCGCCGCGAAGCTTCCCGCGGGCGACGCCGATGCGCTTCGCAGGGATGCGACCGCCCGCATCCAGAAGGCGCTCGACACGATCGAGGGCCAGCTCGGCTGGAACGGCCTCTCGGCATGGCCCTGGGGCTCCCCGAGCCTCATGGCCACGACATGGGCCCTCGACTTCGTGCTCACGCTGCGTGAAAACGGTCGTGACGTGCGTCCCGAACTCGTCCGCAGGCTTGCCGACGCCATCAGCAACGCCCTCGATGGCCTGACGCCCGACACGCTCGGCCAGGCCCGAACGGCCGCCTGGGCTCTGGCCCAACTCACGCGCGAGGGCACGCTCGAAGCGGAGCGCATCGAGGCGCTCCGAAACCGCATGGACGCCCGCGAACTTGACTGGCGAAACGACCCTGCGGCGCTCTACATTGCGTACGCCTACCGCCTGATGCGCCTCACCGATGAAGCGGACGAACTGCAGAAGGCCGCCATTTCGATCGACGTCTCGAAGTCCGAGGGGAACGATACGCTGACACTCGGCGGCATCCCCGCCCTTGCATCGGCCGTGCGCCTCGCGCCGACGCCAGAAGGCACCGCACATCTCCTTCAGACGCTCGAATCGAGGCCGCTTGCGTCGCTCACGGATCGCGAACGCGCCTTCCTTGCGAGCGCGCTCCTCTCGGCGCCCTCGAACGGCGCACACGCAGGAAAGCTTGATGCGGTGACGCTCGCCTGCACGGCGCCGGCAGCGGAGAAGCGCCCCGCCGAGTCGCTTGCGAAGGGCGACGGCTTCGTGACGCTTTCGGCGCCGGGCTGCACCGCCTTCCGCCTCTCGTCCGCCGCCTCCCTCAAGGGGCTCTACCACAGCACGACCGCTGCGGGCTGGCCCGCCGAGCCCCACAAGACCGCGTCCTACGAAGGACTTGAAGTCGTCAAGCGCATCCTCAACGAGGCGGGCGAGCCCGTCACGTCGGTGAAGGCGGGCGACGTAGTCACGGTCGAGATCCGCGCGCGCCGCACCTCGGGCAACGCCGAATCCCCCGTCGTCATCACGGACCTCTTTCCCGGCGGCTTTGCACCCGCCTCCACGGACGAGAGCCTGCAGGGGGTGGACGTCCGCCAGACTGCGGTTTCGGAGGACCGCATGGTCGGCGTCTGCATGCTCGAGCATCAGGAATCGACATTCACCTATCGACTTCGAGCGCAAACGCATGGAAAATATACGGTGCCGGCCGTTCAGGCGGCCGACGGCGCCGATCCGACGATCAAGGCGCATGACAAGTCCCTGACCCTCACCGTGACGCCATGAGCCTCACGGACAACACCAAACGGAGCACCTCATGAGAAGGTTTGCCCGTCTGCTTCTGGCCGCAGCCGTTCTGGCGGCAGCGGCCGGCGGCGGACTCATGATCTGGGCGAAAACCCAGTCAAAGCCCGGGCTCGTGCCCGAAGACACCCACTGGTCCCAGGCCGTCACCGACCGCGACGGCCGCCTCCTTCACCTCACGCTCTCCGAGGACGGCGCCTACAGGCTCCCCGTCCTCCAGGGAGCGGTGTCGCGCGAGGCGCTTGACGCGGTCGTGCGCTACGAGGACCGCTTCTTCCACTCGCATCCCGGCGTCAATCCCCTCTCGATCGGCCGAGCCGCCTGGTCCACCCTCACGGGCACCCGCCGCATCGGCGGCTCGACCATCACCATGCAGCTCGCCCGCAGGCTTCAGGGACTCGACACCCGCAGCTGGCGCGGCAAGCTCGAGCAGATGCTCTGGGCGCTGCGCTACGACATGCACTACACCAAGGACGAGATCCTCACGGCCTATCTGACCCTGACGCCCTATGGCGGCAACGTCGAGGGCATCGAGGCCGCCTCGCTCGTCTACTTCGGCAAGCACGCCTCGCAGCTCACCGCCGCCGAGTCGATCGCGCTCTCCGTCGTGCCCCAGAACCCCGTCAAGCGCCATCCCGTCACGGGTCCGGACTTCGACCGTGCACGCCTTGCCGTGGGCAGGAAGGCGATCAACGACGGGTTTGTGAGCGAGCGCCTGCGTCCCGTCGTCGAGGGTCCCCTCAAGGTGAGGGGCACGCGAGCGCTTCCCTTCGAGGCCCCGCACTTCACGCGCCTCGTCGAGGGCACGCGTCCCGATCCCGTCCTCAAGACCACGCTGAGCCTGCCGCTTCAAGAGTCGATGGAGAAGATCCTCTCCGAGAACGTCGCTCGGCTTCGCCCCTACGGCATTGAAAATGGCGCGATGCTCGTCGTCGACTCGTGCGACATGTCCGTCCTCGCCCAGGTGGGCAGCATCGATTTCTTCAACAGCGCCATTGCGGGCGAAGTCGACGGCACCCGCGCGGCGAGAAGCCCCGGCTCCACGCTCAAGCCCTTTGTCTACGGCCTCGCGCTCGACCAGGGCCTCATCCACTCGCGCACCGTCCTTCTCGACTCGCAGCGAAGCTTCCGCGGCTACCAGCCCGGCAACGCCGACAAGCGCTTCCGCGGACCGCTTCCCGCCGTCGAGGCCCTCAACGACTCGCGCAACGTGCCCGCCGTGACGCTCGCCTCCGAGATAAGGCCCGACCTCTACGACTTCCTGCGCGAGGCCGGCGTTCCGATGAAGCGTCCGCGCGAGCACTACGGCCTCTCGATCGTGCTGGGCGGCGCCGAAGCGAGCGCCGAGGACCTTGCAAGGCTATACGGCACGCTCGGCAACGGCGGCCTTCTACGTCCGCTCGTGCGCCTTCCCGACGAGGAGCCAGCAGCCGCCAGACAGATGCTCTCGCCTGAATCCGCCTGGATCGTGCGCCGCATGCTCGCCGAGGGCGGAGAGGCCCTCAAGGTCGAGGGCGTGTCCGTTCCTCTCCTCTGGAAGACGGGCACCTCGAACGGCTTCCGCGACGCCTGGACCGCAGGCTATGCGGGCCGCTACATCATCGTCGTGTGGCTCGGCAACTTCAACGGCAGGCCCGATCCGTGGCTGCAGGGTGCGCTCGTCGCGCAGCCCGTCTTCAGAAGCGCCGCCGTGCGCCTTCTCACGGACCGCGAGTTCGCCATGTCCGCTCAGGACGTGAAGCGCTTCGACGAACAGCCCGCAGGCGTCAGGTCCGAGCCCGTCTGCCGCTCGACGGGCGACCTTGCGACCGACTCGCAGGGCCGCGTGCGCTGCACCGACACGGTCGGCGCCTGGTTCATTCCCGGCGTGAGCCCCATCCGCGACACGGGCTTTCTGAAAGAAATCCTCGTCGACGAGGCCACGGGACTGAGAGCCTGCGAGGAAGGCGACGGCGTCAGGCGAGTCTTCGTCGAATCCTGGCCCTCCGAATACCAGCAGCGCTTCCTCGAGGCGGGCATTGTCAAGACGCCCATTCCCGACTGGAAGCCCGAATGCAGGCCCGAGGGCGCCGTCTCGGGCACCCCGCCCGCCATCCTGAGCCCGCGCGCTGGCACGCGCTACTACACGGGCACGGCGGGCCCGAAGCAGGCGGGCATCGTCCTCAGGGCCAGCCTCGCCCCTGACGCCAAGATCGTCTACTGGTTCGCCGACGACCGCTTCATCGGTGCTTCGGACGCGGGCGGCTCCGTCGTCTGGCAGCCTGAGCCCGGCTCGCACCGCGTGAGTGCGGTCGATGACCTCGGCTGCAGGTCGCACAGGACCGTGACCGTCAGGCAGCCCTGAGCCTGAATCCGCTCATGAAACGTCCGCATCCTTGCGATGCGGACGTTTTTTTTGAAAAAAGGACCGGGAGACATCCCGGTCCTGTACATGCAGCTCTCGCTGGTCAGCGGCCCTCAAGCCTTCGCTTCGCCTTGCCCGCGAGTCCCGTCATCCAAGGGAACTCGGCCTCGTGCACGGCTCGGAAGCGCTCGATCTCATCCATGTCGCGCAGCGTGGCGGCGATCATGTCAAGGCCTTCCATGAGCATGGTGCGGTGTCTCGGCGCGACCTCGAAGGACCAGACGCCGTCGCCCGCACGGATTTCCTGCGCGACCAGGTCGACCGTGAGCTCGACGGGCGTCGTGTCGGAGAGCGCGGCCATGATCGCCGCGGCGTCCTCGGGGCTGACGCGGCAGGCGAGGAGACCGTTGTTGAAGCAGTTCGAGTAGAAGATCTCGCCGAAGCCCGATGCGATGACGGCTCGGATGCCCATCTGCATCAGGCCCCAGACGGCGTGCTCGCGGCTCGAGCCGCAGCCGAAGTTCGGACCCGCGCAGATGATCGCGGTCTTTTCGAACCCGGGCCTGTTGAAGACGCAGTCGGCTCTGGGCGAGCCGTCGGGATTGCAGCGCATGTTGAAAAAGACGCCGCGGGCGAGCCCCGACTTGTCGATGCCGCGCAGGAACTGCTTGGGCATGATCTGGTCGGTGTCGCAGTTGTCGATCGGAAGCGGTGCGGCGACGGCCGTGAGCGAGGTCAGCTTTTCCATGTTGATGCTCCTTCTCAAAGACGGCGCCAGTCGGTGAACCTGCCCGTCACGGCCGCGGCCGCAGCCATCTGCGGGCTCACGAGGTGCGTGCGGGCGCCTCGCCCCTGACGACCCTCGAAGTTGCGGTTCGTGGTGGAGGCGCAGCGCACGCCCGCCTCCAGAATGTCGTCGTTCATGCAGAGGCAGAGCGAACAGCCGCTCTTTCGCCACTCGAAGCCCGCGTCGCGGAAGATCTGCGCGATGCCCTCCTCTTCCGCCTGGCGGCGCACCTCCATGGAACCCGGCACCACCTGTGCGCGGACGCCCGGCGCCACATGCCGCCCCCTGAGGATCCCGGCTGCGGCGCGAAGATCCGCAAGACGCGCATTGGTGCAGGAGCCGATGAAGACGTGCTGCACGGGAACGTCTTCCATCGTCATGCCGGGCTCAAGTCCCTGATAGGCGAGCCCGCGACGGGCGGCTGCGCGCGCAATCGGATCCGCGAAGGATTCGGGTTCGGGAATCGGCTCGTCAATCGCCGTGCACTGGTCGGGACTTGTGCCCCAGGTGACCATCGGCCTGACGCTCGAAGCGTCGATCGTCACCGTGCGGTCGTAGACGGCGCCTTCGTCGGGCGCGAGCGTCCGCCAGAAGCTGCGGGCGGCCTCAAGCTCCTCTCCCGCAAGATCGGGCACATGGGCCTCGACCCACGTAGTCGTCTTCTCGTCGGGCGCGATCAGGGCGCCTCGGGCGCCCGCCTCGACCGTGAGGTTGCAGAGCGTCATGCGGCCCTCGATCGAAAGCGCATCGACCGCACTGCCCTGATACTCGACCACATGTCCGAGCGCACCGCGGGCGCTTATCGTGCGAAGCACCGTGAGCGCCATATCCTTGGCCGTGCTGCCCTCGGGCAGCACGCCGTCGATGCGGATCAGCATCGTCTTCGCCAGACGATAGACGAGCGTCTGCGTCGCGAGAATGTGCTCGATTTCAGAGGTCCCGATCCCGAATCCGAGGGCGCCGAGCGCCCCGTGGGTCGTGGTGTGACTGTCACCGCAGATGACGACCATGCCGGGACGCACCAGTCCCTGCTCGGCCACCACGACGTGCTCGATGCCCTGATGCGGGTCGTTCACGCCGTAGAAGGCGTCGATGCCGTTGCGGCGGCAGTTGGCCTCAAGCGTTTCGGCCTGACGCAGCGAGGCCGCGTCGGCAATGACGCGCGGCGTGACATCCGCGCTCGGAATGATGTGGTCCACGACGCAGAGGTGCGCGTCGGGAACGGGCGCCTTCACGCCTCGCTCGACGAGGCCCGCAAACGCCTGCGGGCTCGTGTATTCGTTCGCAAAATGCAGATCGACATAGAGCAGCACGGTGTTCGCGTCGATCGCGCGCACCACGTGCTTGTCGAGAATCTTCCGGTACAGAGTTCGGGCCATCGGGACTTCTCCAAACATCATCCGCCTCAGGGCCTGAGGAGAGGCGGCTCATTTGTAGAAAATTTTACACCTAAGTATAGATTTTCGTATAGGAATTGTCCCCTGCCCGATGTTGCAATCCGAATCCGCCGGCCCTCGGATTTCGAAGGCGGCGTTCAGCGCACGAGCTCGTAGGGCCACTGGATGACGCCGAGGAAGTTGCGCACGTCGCGGTAGCCGCTCGCTACCATGATCCTGCCGCCGATGTCGCTGCGTCGGCCCGAGCGGCAGTAGATGAGGACGGTCTTGTCGAGATCGGGGCATTCGGGAAGCGTGCGACCCATGCGGATTTCGCCCAGAGGGACGTTGATGGCGCCGGGCACGTGGCCCGTGGCGAACTCCGAGGGCTCGCGCACGTCGAGGATGACGACGTCGCCGTCGTCCATCATGGCTCTGGCTTCCTCGGGAGTGATGGTCGAGAAGCCTTCGGAATTGCGATCGTCCATATCGGACCTCCTGAATGTATTTTTCATAAAGAATCGGCACGCTCCGTGCGTGCCGGATGCGTGCCGATTTTAGCGCAGGCTCGGGCTGCTTCAGTCGTCGGAGCCCGCCTCCTTCACCGCGGTCTTGGCGGCCGCGGCCTTCGCGTCGAGTGCGTCAAGATATTCGGGTGTGATGTCGCCCGTGACGTAGCGGCCGTCGAAGCACGAGCAGTCGAAGGACTCGACCGACGGGTTCATGTCGCAGAGCACCTTGTTGAGGTCCTCGACGGGCGGGTAGATCACGGCGTCGGCGCCGAGGATCTTCGCGACCTCCTCGGCGCTCTTGCCGTCGCCGCAGAGCAGTTCGGAGCGCGTCGGCATGTCGATGCCGTAGACGTTCGGGAACATGACGCGAGGGGCGGACGAGGCCACGAAGACCTTGACGGCGCCGGCCTCGCGGGCCATGCGCACGATTTCGGTCATGGTCGTGCCGCGCACGATGGAGTCGTCGACGAGCAGGACGCTCTTGCCCTCGAACTCGACGGGCATGGCGTTGAGCTTCTGGCGCACGCTCTTCTTGCGGACCGTCTGGCCGGGCATGATGAAGGTACGGCCCATGTAGCGGTTCTTGATGAAGCCTTCGCGATACGGCAGTCCGAGCACCTGGGCGAGCTGCTGGGCGCACGGGCGGGCGCTGTCGGGAATCGGCATCACGACGTCGATGTCCTTGAGGTCGACGGCCTCCCTCACGTGGTCGGCGAGGATCTCGCCCAGACGCAGGCGGGCGGCGTAGACGTTGATGCCGTCGATCGTGGAGTCGGGACGGGCGAAGTAGACGAACTCGAAGGCGCACGGATGAAGCGAGGGCTCGTCGGCGCACTGCGAGAACGAGACGTTGCCCTCGAGGTCGATCCACATGGCCTCGCCCGGCTTAAGGTCACGCTCGGTCTTGAAGCCCAGGCCGATCATCGTCACGGACTCGGAGCTCACCATGTACTCCGTGAAGCCGTTCTCAAGCTTGTTGGAGCCCCAGCAGATCGGACGAATGCCGCAGGGATCGCGGAAGGCGAGCATGCCCTTGCCCGCGATCACGGCGACGCAGGCGTAGGAGCCGCGAACACGGCGGTGCAGCGCGCGAACCGCGTCGAAGACGGCCGTCTTCGTCAGCCGCCGGCCCTCGCTCGTGGCGCGGGAGAGCTCGGAGGCGAGCACGTTGAGAAGAACCTCGGAGTCGCTCGTCGTGTTGAGGTGGCGGCGGTCCGTGTCGTAGAGTTCGCGGCGCAGGTCGTCCGCGTTCGTCAGGTTGCCGTTGTGCGCGAACGCAATGCCGAACGGCGCGTTCACGTAGAAGGGCTGGCATTCGTCAGGCGACGTCGCGTTGCCCTGAGTCGGGTAGCGGACGTGGCCAATGCCGATGCTGCCCGTCAGGTCGCGCATGTTGCGCGTACGGAAGACGTCACGCACGAGGCCGAGCCCCTTGAAGAAGTGAAACTGAAGGCCGTCGAGTGTCGCAATGCCGGCGGCGTCCTGGCCGCGGTGTTGCAAGAGGTGAAGCGCGTCATAGACACGCTGGTTGACCGGCGTGTCGGACATCAGGCCGATAATCCCGCACATGATGCTTGTTTTTCCTTTAGCCCGTGCCGCACCAACGAGGGATCGGCGGCAGGCTGTGATTGAGGAGAGTTGAGAGAAAAAAGTCGTCTAAAAACGACCAAGGGGACCATGCATGTGCAAGGTCCCCTTGATGAAATTCGTCACAATCCCGTCACCTTCGTGCCTCTGAGCGCCCGAATCCACTCGGGCATGTAGGGCATCGACCACTCGATCACGGTCTCGGCAGGTCCGATCATGACGGACTGCTGCCACATGCGGCTTGAGCTGAGCGACTGCGACAGCCCGAAGAAGAACACGCAGGCGGCCACAACGATGATGCCGCGCACGAAGCCGAATGCCGCGCCGAGGATGCGGTCCTCGAAGGTGAGTGCAGCCACCTCGAGCATCTTGCGCAGAATGAAGCCGAAGAGCCCGACGACGAAGAGGCAGGCCACAAGAATCAGAACGGCCGCAATGATCACGCGCGGAATGTAGCCGATGCTATCGAGCGGAATACGGTCGGCGATTTCACCCGCGAAGCTCATGCTCAGCATGAAGCCGGCCACCCAGCCGACGATCGAGAGCACTTCGCGGATGACACCGCGCATGATGCCCACCACCGTCGAAAGAACGAGCAGGGCACAGATGATCCAGTCGATTTCAGTCATCTTGAAAAAGGCTGCAGAATTGATGAAGCCGTTACTATAGCAGGAATGGGGGCGGGCGTTCGGGATATCCCGCCCCTCAGGCGTTTACGAGCCGGCGGGCGCCTAGGGATTGTTGCCGACGATGAGCTGGCCCGTGTGGCCGTCGAGCACAAGCGTACCCTGAACGCCACGGGCCTCGTCGCGGGTCGCGTAGTTGCCCACGCGCACGCGCCAGAGCGTGCCCGCCTTCTGGCTCACCGAAACCTTGTAGGCCGGATAGCCCTTGGCGGAAAGCTCCCTGACGAGCTTTTCGGCATTGCGCTCGCTGCTCGTCGCGAGCACCTGAACGTAGAAGCCCTTGCCGTCCGTGGCGGAGCTCTTCTTCGCAGGCTTTTCCTCGGCCTTCTTGGGCTCGGGCCTGGCGGCGGGCGCAGGCGCGGGTTTGGCGGCCTCGGCCTTGGGCGCGGGCTCCGTCTTCACGGGCTGGCGAGCCTCGTTGGCAAGGTTGGCTCTGGAGGTGGACTGCTCCGCGGCGGCGCCGTTAGCCGTCACGTCGACGTCGCCCGAACTGCCGGGCAGGGCGTTGAGCGTCGTCCTCGCCGTTTCGGGCACGGCCGGAATCTCGGTCGAGACGGGCGGCTTGACGTCCTGCTCCCTGTCGAGCAAAAGCGGCGAGACGACGATGACGCCGAGCATCAGGGCGGCGGCACCCACGAGCCTGTAGCGGGTGCGCTGGCGCTGGACAAGGATCTCCTCGTCGGGCACGTCGTCCTCGACCTCGTCGGAAAGCGGCGCGGCCTTCCTCTTCATGAATCCGAACGCAGGCATCCTGAGACGCTTCTTCCCCGTCGGCTCCTCGTCCCCTGCGGGCGCGGCGGCCTCGGGTTCGGGCGCGGGACGCCGCGGCGCCTCGGGCGAAGGCGCACTGCCGATTTCGCCGATCACGAGACGGGTCTCGGGCGCGGCATCCGCCGCGCGGGGCGCGAGGCGCGGCTCGATCTTGGCCGCAGGCTGCGGAGCCTTCGGCTCGACGAACAGGGAGCCGCGCGGCGCAGACTCGGGAGCGGGTGCAACAGGGTCCGCAGATGCTGCGGGCGCCGCGGGAGAGTAAACGGGAGTCTGAACGGACTCCGGAACGGGCTCGGCAGCGCGTTCGGGCTCGACGAGCGGCTTTTCCTCGCCCACGACGTTGAAGGCCGGCGGATCCTCGCGGACATCCCAGGGGGAGGGCTCTCCGCCTTCGCCTCCGAGCTGAGGCTCGATGCGGGGCGCTTCGGCGGCCTGTTCGGCCGGCTTCTCTTTTTTGAACGGATTGGGAAACTGCATGGCGTGTGGCCCCTCAGGTGGTGTTGGGTCTTCCGGTCCTTCGCTGCATCAGCGAGCGATGCCTTCCCCTGCGAAGACTTCGAGCGCGGCGGTCACGGTGACGAAGGAGCCGAATACGACGATTCTAACAGCCTGTTCCGCGCCCGATTCTGCGCCGCCTGCAATTTTTACGGCGCTCTCGCGCGCGGCGGCGAGCGCCTGCGCAACGTCGGCGTGCTCGTGGATGCGGCCGGGCTCGACGCCCGCCGTAAGCATAGCTTCGTGCAGCTGTGCTGCGGTGGCGGCGCGCGGCCCCGTGAGGGAGGCGACGTGCCACTCGTCGAAGGCGTCGGCAAGAATGTGCGTCACGCCCGCCATGTCCTTGTCGGCGAGCATGCCGCAGACGGCGATCGTATGTTCGCCGGGCCTGCGGCTTCGGACGACGTTGGTGAGAAGCACCTCGGCCGCCTGCGGATTGTGACCGACGTCGATGACGGTGGGCACGGGATCGGTGGTGATGAGTTCGAAGCGGGCCGTCAGGCGGACCTGGCGCAGACCCGTGCGGATGTCGTCGAGCGTGACGGGCACGCGGTCCATCAGGGAGGCGATGACGGAGAGGACGCCGCCCGCATTGCGGTACTGGTTGACGCCGGCGAGCGCGGGCTCGGGCAGGTCCTCGAAGAGCGTCGCGCCCTGAGCGAACGTAAACGTGCCGTTCTCCTTCACCGTCACCGTCCAGTCCTCGCCCGCGAAGAGTCGCTTCGCGCCGATCTGCTCGACATGATTCCTCACCGTGGCGGGCACGTCGGCGTCGGCGCAGACGGCGGGGCAGCCCGGACGGTAGATGTGAGCCTTCTCGAGGCCGATCGCCTCGCGCGTGTTGCCGAGGAAGGCGACGTGGTCGATGCCGATCGTCGAGATGACGGCGGCGTTGGAGTCGATCGTGTTGATGGCGTCAAGACGGCCGCCGAGCCCGATCTCGAGGATCACGACGTCGAGCTCGTCCTCGCGGAAGATCCTGAGGATGGCGAGCGCCGTGTATTCGAAGTAGGAGAGCGTCATGTCGCCGCGGGCCTTCTCGACCGCGCGGAAGGCGTCCATGAGGCGTTCGTCGTCTACTTCGCGCCCGTTGACTACGCAGCGCTCGTTGAGGCGGATGAGGTGCGGCGAGGTGTGCATGCCGGTCGTGTAGCCCGCCGCGCGGTAGATGCTCTCGAGCATCGCGCAGGTCGAGCCCTTGCCGTTCGTGCCGCCCACGGTAATGACGGTTCGGGACGAGAAGTCGAGCCCCATGCGCTCGACCATGGTCTTCATGCGATCGAGTCCGAGGTCGATGGGCTTCGAGTGCAGCACTTCGATGTGCGTGAGCCACGCGTCAAGGGTCTTGGCATCAAACATGAAAGGAAATCTCCAGTCTGGAAAATGGAAAAGCCGTCCGAACGATGCGTCCTGCGCTCGTCTCGGGCGGCTCGAAAATGCGTGCGGGTCGGGAGAGCCGTGCGTCAGGCGCCCGCCACGGGCGGCCTGCGCATCAGGTGTTGCGTGAGGCAGGAGATGCGCGAGCGCATCTCGCGGCGGTCGACGATCATGTCGATCTGGCCCTTGGCAAGCAGGAACTCGGCGCGCTGGAAGCCCTCGGGGAGCTTTTCACGCACGGTCTGCTCGATGACGCGCGGGCCCGCAAAGCCCACGAGGGCCTTGGGTTCGGCGATCACGACGTCGCCCATGAAAGCGAACGAGGCGGAGACGCCGCCCATCGTCGGGTCGGTGAGCACCGAAATGAAGGGGAGCCCGGCCTTGTGCAGACGCGTGATGGCGGCCGTCGTCTTGGCCATCTGCATGAGGGAGAGAAGGCCCTCCTGCATGCGGGCGCCGCCCGAAGCCGCGAAGCACACGAAGGGCGCGTGCAGGCGGATCGCCTCGTCGACGGCGCGGGAGAAGCGCTCGCCGACGACGCTGCCCATGGAGCCCGCCTGGAAGCGGAACTCAAAGGCCGTCGCGACGATCGGCTGGCTGCGCAACGTACCCGACATCGCGATGAGCGCGTCGGTTTCGCCCGAGGCCGCCTCGGCCGCGGCGATGCGCTTCGGATACGGCTTGCTGTCGACGAAGCCGAGCGGGTCCACGCTGCGCACGTTGGCGGCGATTTCGACGGCGCTCTCGGGATCAAGGAAGGCGAGAAGGCGCTGGCGGGCGCCGATGCGGTGATGGTAGCCGCACTTCGGGCAGACCTGAAGGCTGGCGCGGAGCTCTTCCGTGTAAAGCGGCTGCTCGCAGCCCGGACACTTGGTCCAGACGCCTTCGGGAATCGGACTCGGCTTGCGCTCGTTGTCGTCCTCGCGCTTGATCTTGGGGAGAATGTGCGTAATCCAGCTCATAAGCTCTTCATTTCAGGTTCGTCCGCTCCCTGCCGTGCGACGGCGGGGACGGACCGTTTCAAAACTGCGCCAATTATATCGCCCGGGAGGAATCCCAAAGGCGCGCCCCGCATCGGCTTCACGGATTAGCGGAAGGATGCTCGGGATCCTCCCAGCCGAAGGGACTCGGCCCCGCGGCGGGGATGGACGGATCCTCGTAGCCCACGCCCATCAGGTATAGGCCGTTCGGGCTGAAGGTGGGCGCGGCCGCGGCGCGGCTGCGCGCCTTGAGGACCTCCTCGACCCACTCGGGCTTCTCGCGGCCCGTGCCCACGTAGATGAGCGTGCCCACGATGTTGCGCACCATGTGCTGCAGGAAGGCATTGGCCTCGATGCGCACGCCGATGAGGCGGCCGCGGCGCTCAAGCTCGAGGCGGCGGATCGTACGCACGGGACCCGAGGCCTGGCACTCGGAGGCGCGGAAGCTCGTGAAGTCGTGCTCGCCCACGAGGCAGGCGGCACCCTCGCGCATGCGCTCGACGTCGAGCGGGCGGAAGACCCAGCCCGTCAGATCGTCGAGAATGGGAGAGCGCACGGGATCGTTGTAAATCCAGTACTCGTAGGTGCGCGAGCGTGCGGAGAAGCGCGCGTGGAAGTCGTCGTCGACGCGCCTTGCCCAGCGCACGGCGACGCCGGGCGGCAGGTACGTGTTGAGGCCGCGCACCCAGCTGCGCTCGGGGCGGTCGGCCTGCGTCTCAATGCTCACCACCTGCTGCATGGCGTGCACGCCCGTATCCGTGCGACCCGCGCACATCGTCGGCGTCTTCACCTGCAGGAAGGTCTCAAGCGCATCCTCAAGCGCCTGCTGCACGGACGGGCAGTCGGGCTGGATCTGCCAGCCGTTGAAGCCCGTGCCGCGATATTCAATGCCAAGCGCTATCTTCACTTCGGATCCGTCTGAGTCTTGATGCGTTCTTCAAGGACTTCGGCGCGATGGCGAAGCTCGTCGCCGCCGCGGCGCTTCACTTCCTGGAGAAGCTCGAGGGCCTCGTCCACGGCGCCGAGGCTCACGAAGCTCGTGGCGAGCTTGAGCTTGGCGTCAAGCGCCTTGGCAAGCGCACGTTCCTTGTCGGTTTCGGGTTCCGCGGGCTCGGGCTGTTCTGCGGGCTTCTGCTCCGCGGGAGCAGGCGTGGCAGCTGCAGGGGCGGAAGTCTGAGCGGGGGCGACCGCATCGTCAAGGTCGAGCGAGACGCCCTCGAGAACGGCGGCGGCCTGCCTGGAGGCGCCGAGCACGGGGCCCTTCTCCTCTTCGTCAAGCGGCGGCAGCTCGTCGTCATCGGGCTCGAGCCACGGCTGGTCGGCCGGGGCCCCGGTTCCTTCGGACTTCAGAGCCTTTTCGGAATTCCGGGTCTCGTCCTTCTGCGCCATGGCGTAGGCCATCGCGCCCGCGCCCATGGCGCCGGCGGTCGTGCCGTTCTTCACGGCTTCGTCAACGGTCGTGCTGACGGCCTTGAGCTGGGCTTCGGAGGTTGGCGGGACATCCTTCTGAATCAGGACGGCAACGGGCTTCTTCTCCTCGACGGGATCTTCCTCACGCTTGCGCGAGCGAAGGCCGAGGAAGGCGAGAAGCGCCAGAACGAGGGCGCCGACGCCCCAGAGGAGCAAGTTGTTCGTGCCGCCGGAGCCTGCGGCATCAGCCGGCCGGGCGGGCGCCTCGGTCTTGACGGGCTCGACCTTGGGCGCATCGGCGGCGGGCTCTGCCGGCTTGGCGGACTCGGCGGGCTTTTCAGCGGCCGCAGCTTCTGCGGCTGCAGCCTTCTCCGCGGCCTCTTCGGCGGCCTTTGCTTCGGCACGCGCCTCAGCGGCTTCGGCCTCTTCCCTGACGGCCTCGGCCTTCTCCTCCTCAAGGGCCTGCTGGCCCGCCTCGGCGACGACCTCGGGGGCCTTGCCTGCGGTGCGCTCGCGGTCCTGAGCATCGGCCACCTTCGCGGCGGCCTCGCCGGAGAGCCGTTGGGCGTCAATCAGATTCTGCGTGGGGCCGGGAATGGCCGTGTCCGCACCGTGCACTTCGTGGAAGGCGGCGACGGGATCAATGGCGAGGACCTCCTCGACCGTCGGCGGATTGAGGACGGAACGGACCTCGAGCCTGCCCGGATCGCCTTCCTTGAAGGCGGTGCGGTTGAGGTTTCGGAATGCGATGACGAGCTGCTCGAGCGTGGCGCCGCGGTAGCTCGGCCAGTAGAGCAAGGCGACGGACCAGAGGGTCATGTCCTGCTGCACGTGGAAGGCCTGCGAAGCGTCGAAACCGTTGAGCGCCACGTATTCCTTGACGACGTTGGGCGCATAGCGGCCTTTGCGGCGGATCTTCCCCTGCTTCTCGGCAGAGGCGGCGGAGACTTCCTTCTGCGGGGCGGCAGCCGTCTTCACGGCGAGCGCTGCGGCCCCGGATTCGGCCTTGGATTCGGACTTCGTCTCGGCCTTGCCCTCCTTCTTCGCCTCCTGATTGTCCTGAGCGGCCTCAGGCTCTCTGGGCACGACAAGCGGCTCGGGGGAGAGGCGGCGGGGCTCGCCCTTGACGGTGGTGCGTTCGGCCGAAGGTGTCACGACGAATGAGCCGTCCTTCGTCTGCACTTCATAGGCGCGGACGGTGACGGTGCCGCCTGCGTTCATCTCCATGAGAAGCGGGAAGCTGCCTGACTGAAGGGCCTGCTCGCCGTAGAGGCGCAGGCGCACGGTGCCGTTGCTGCCGTCGCGCGCAAGCTTGAGGTCCTGAACCTGGGAAGGCCAGTTCACGCCTTCGCGCAGGTAGGTGGCGGGAGGCGCCACGCGAACGAGTAGCGGAGAGATCGTCAGATCGAGGTCGTTGATCTCCAACAGGGCCTCAAGGGGCTCACCCGGCTTGCTTTCGACAGTCAGGTCGCCGAGCGAGACGGCCTGCGCCGAAACGGCGAAGCCGAGGATTGCAAGCGCCGTTGCGCCCGCCAGCATGCTTTTTCTGAACATCAGTCAATTCCGAACAGGCCCGCGAAGCCCGTCGGGCGTTTCGCGGAGTCATGAATAACCTGTTGATAATACCGCATGGAACCGTGCGAGCGGAAATACGCATTTTCCGCAGGGCGAGCCCGTGCGGCACCCGCTTCAGGCCTGAAAAAAGCCGCCGTGCCCGCGGGCGACGGCGGCTTCGGGAAGCCGTTTCAGGATACTCAGGCGCGCTTTCTGAAGGCAGCCCAGTACATGAGGACGAGAACGACGCCCGCGATGGTGTTGCCGACCGTGGCGGCAGAGAGGTTCTTGACGATGTTCTCGATCGTGATCACGTCGAGCGGCACGCCCTCGGGCGCGTAGCCCGAAAGCTTGAGGACGAAGGCGAGCGGCAGGAAGTACATGTTCGCCACGCAGTGCTCGAAGCCCAGCGCCACGAAGGCGGAGACGGGAAGCACGACGCCCACGGCCTTGTCGACGACGGTGCGGCCCGCATAGCCCACCCAGACGCCGAGGCACACGAGCAGGTTGCAGAGGATGCCCTTGATCATGATCGTCGTCCAGTCGGCGGAAAGCTTGCCGACGGCGATGCTCATCATGCCTTTGGCCATGGGACCCGTGTCGGCCACGTGCGCGAAGTAGACGAGCGTGACGAGCGCGAGGGCCCCGACGAAGTTGCCGAGCCAGACGCGCACCCAGTTCATGACCGCCGCGCCCCAGCTGATGCGGCCGTCGACGGCCGCACCCGCGAGCATGGTATTGCCCGTGTAGAGCTCGGCACCTGCGACGAGCACGAGGTAGAGGCCGAGCGAGAAGACGGCACCGCCCATGAACTTCTGCACTGCGAAGGGAAGCGTGGAGTCGCTCATGAAGAGCGTGCAGAAGAGCCCGCCGAGCCCGATGTAGAAGCCGGCGAGTACGGTGAGGGGCAGCTGGGTGCGCAGATCCATGCTGCTTTTGGTTACCCCGAGGCCGAGCACCTTTTCGGTGATTTCCTTCGGGGTGAGTGCGTCGGGACGCAGTGCGCTGTTGTCGGTCATGGGAAGCTCCGGAATGTTTGAATAACTGTGGGCGAGGCCCGTTTGGAAAGCGTCCTCGGACGAGGCGTCGTTTTCCAAACCGGCCGCAGCTTCTGGCTCGGAGGAGCCTGACCTGAAACGGCGGAATCAAAGGAACGGACATTGTATTGAAGTTTTCGCGCCCCTTCGGGCGACTACTTCCAATTTTCGCCGAAAGATGTATTCACTTTTTTCCGCGCCCGTCTTCCGAAAACGACGAAGGCTTCGAGAGCGCCTGTTTCCTGGGCTCTCGAAGCCTTCTGCGTGATGCGTTTCGGACGAATCAGCTCGTCTGAACCTCGTCTTCGGGCGTGCCCACGAGGTCGTACTCCTCGCTGCCCGTGATGCGGACCTTCACGAAGTCGCCCGGCTTGTAGGGCGTGAAGGTCTCGACATAGCACTTGCCGTCGATCTCGGGAGAGTCGGCCTTCGTGCGACCGATGGCAAGACCTGCCTCGTCGTCGTACTCGTCGATGATGACCTCCTCGACGGTGCCGATCTTGGCGCGGAGCTTCTCGGCCGAGATCTCGGCCTGAACCTCCATGAAGCGGTTGCGGCGCTCCTCGCGAACCTCGTCGGGCAGCGCACCGGGGAGCCGGTTGGCCTGGGCGCCCTCGACGGGCGAGTAGGCGAAGCAGCCCACGCGGTCAAGCCTGGCCTCGCGCAGGAAGTCGAGCAGGTACTCGAACTCCTCTTCGGTCTCGCCGGGGAAGCCCGCGATGAAGGTCGAGCGGATCGTGATGTCGGGGCAGACCGCACGCCAGGCGGCAATGCGCTCGAGGTTCTTCTCGGCGCTCGCGGGGCGCTTCATGGCCTTGAGCACGCGCGGGTGCGCATGCTGGAACGGCACGTCGAGATACGGCAGGATCAGGCCCTCGGCCATGAGCGGCACGATCTCGTCGACGGACGGATACGGATAGACGTAGTGCAGGCGCGTCCAGACGCCGAGCTCGCCCAGGCCCCTGCAGAGGTCGAGCAGATGCGTGCGCAGCGGCGGATTGGCGCGCAGATCGAGCGCGTAGCGGCGGTCGACGCCGTAGGCGGCCGTGTCCTGGCTGATGACGAGGAGCTCCTTGACGCCCGCGTCGACGAGGTTGCGGGCCTCGCGGATCACTTCGCCCGCAGGACGGCTCACGAGGCCGCCGCGCAGGTTCGGGATGACGCAGAACGTGCAGTGGTGATTGCACCCCTCGCTGATCTTGAGGTAGGCGTAGTGCTTGGGCGTGAGGCGCACGCCGCAGGCGGGCACCAGATCGCCCCAGGGCTCGTGGGGACGCGGCAGATGGGTCTCGACCATCGCGATGACGTCATCGACGGAGTCGGGGCCCGTGACGCCGAGCACCTTCGGGCAGTGGTTCAACACGTAGTTGCTGCCGTCGGCCTCCTTGCGGCCGCCGAGGCAGCCGCAGACGATGACGCGGCCGTTTTCGGCGAGCGCCTCGGTGATGGCGTCAAGGCTTTCCCTGACGGCCTCGTTGACGAAGCCGCAGGTGTTGACGATCACGATGTCGGCGTCGTGGTAGCTCGTGCCGATGCGGTAGCCTCGGGCGCGGAGCTCGGTGACGATCCGCTCCGTATCGACGAGGGCCTTGGGGCAGCCGAGGGAAACGAAGCCGACGACGGGAATCTTGTGGGACATGGGAGTCTGAACCTGTAAAAGCGGTTGATCGGCGGGACCGGGAGATCAGGCCTCTTCGGGCTTGATCCAGATCATCGCGGCGTGGCGGCCGGACTTCTCGCCGTCACGGCGGAAGCTGTAGAAGCGGCGCGGATGCGAATAGGTGGAGAGGCCGCAGTCGAAGACGTCGTCCTCGGAGACGCCCTCGGCGGCGAGCGCCATTTTTGCGAGCAAGGCGAGGTCGCACATCAGGCGGTCGCCTTCGCCCTGCGTGAAGGCGCGGTCGGCTTCGGGGAGACCGGCGAGCATCGCCTCGCGAACGTCCGGGCCGACCTCGAAGGCCTCGGGACCGATGCGCGGGGCGAGCCAGGCGACGAAACCCGTGCTTTCGGGGGCGCGTTCGCGCATGACGCGGATCGTCTTCCCGATGATGCCGGCGGCAAGGCTCTTCCAGCCCGCATGGACGGCGGCGACGACCGTGCCCTCACGGTTGGCGAGGAGCACGGGCAGGCAGTCGGCGGTCATGACCGTGCAGACGACGCCCGGCTTCGTGGAGACGGAGGCATCGGCCTCGGGTTCGCCTTCGGCCGTGTCGGCGTCGACGACCTCGGTGCCGTGCACCTGCCTGAGCCACACGGGATCGGACGGCACGAGCTGTGCGACGATGGAGCGGTTCATGCGCACACAGGCGCCGAAGTCGCCCGTATGCGGGGCGACGTTGAGGCCCATGATGCCTTCGGCGTTGCCGTAGGCGCCGCTCGAGACGCCGCCGTCGCGGCACGTGAAGAGCGCGTCGACCGAAGCCGGGGCGCGGTCCTTCCAGGCGGGCTGCAGAATGTCGAGTCCGGGTTTCGTCAGTTCCATGACCTTCCTCCTATATCTTGTGGTGCCTGCTTCAGAGGCGTTCGTTCTCAAAGACCCTGACCGGGACGTTCCAGGGGCCGAAGCCGAGTTCGTCCATCAGGTCGATCATGTCGTCCTCGGGCGGCACGAACCACTCCATGTACTCGCCCGTGACCGGATGGTCGAGGCCGAGGCGGGAGGCATGCAGCGCCTGGCGGTGGAAGTCGAGCTCGTTCTCGACCTTGACCGTGAGGCCGGGCGCGCGGCCGCGGTAGACCTGGTCGCCGATGAGCGGCAGGTCCTCGCTCGTGAGGTGGACGCGGATCTGGTGCGTGCGGCCCGTGTCGAGGCGGCAGGCGACCCAGGAGACGGGCAGGCCCTCGATGGAGCTCCAGCCCACGCAGCGGGCACGAGTGCGTGCCGGCTTGGCGCGCACGCCCGTGCTGCCGGGGAAGCACTTGAAGCGGGTGCGGCTGCGCGGATCGCGGCCGATCGGCGTCTCGACGACGAAGTCGGGCGCGGCGGAGCCGAGCGTGAAGGCCCAGTACTCGCGCTTGACGGTGCGCTCCTGAAGCTGGCGCACGAGGTTCGTCTGGGCGGCAAGCGTGCGGGCGACGACCATGAGGCCGGTCGTGTCGCGGTCGAGGCGGTGGACGATGCCCGCACGGGGCACCTCGCGGAGCTCGGGATAGCGCCACAGCAGGCCGTTGAGCAGCGTGCCGCAGGGGTTGCCCGCGCCCGGATGCACGACGAGACCGGCGGGCTTGTTGACGACGACGATCGCATCGTCCTCGTAGACCACGTCGAACTCCACGTCCTCCTCGGGCGTGAAGGCGAGCGCCTCGTCAAGATGGGGCTCCTCGAGCAG
Organism: Sutterella sp. KLE1602; assembly: GCF_001578585.1. Taxonomy (NCBI): domain Bacteria; kingdom Pseudomonadati; phylum Pseudomonadota; class Betaproteobacteria; order Burkholderiales; family Sutterellaceae; genus Sutterella; species Sutterella sp. KLE1602. The sequence continues at coordinate 53,399 of NZ_KQ968512.1, read as the reverse complement.
CGAGATCTCGTCGCCCTCGGTGACCTTCTGGCGCACCTTCTGGACGACCTCGCCGTTCACCTCGACGCTTCCCTCCTCGATGAGCTTCTGCAGACGAGCTCGGGAAACATCGGGCATCAGGGTGGCGAGAACCTTGTCAAGGCGTTCTCCCCAGAACCCTTCCACCGTGAAACTTGGTAAAGTGTCATCATCGGCGCCGTTCCCGGCATCGGGGAGGTCGTTATAATCCGAAAGTTCAGAATTTTCGCAACTGCTTGTCATGAATTTCAAGTTTCCTAATAAGCGCCTCGCCGCGAGGCTGATGGCCGTGACGGCCATCACGCTGGCGACCGCCTCCTGCTCCTGGCTCGAATCCCTCGACAAGGATCCGACGGCGGACTGGTCGGCCGACAAATTGTATACCGAGGCCCGAGCCGCTCTTGAAGAGAGCAACTGGACCGATGCAAAAGACTATTACACCAAGCTCGAGGCTCGCTATCCGTTTGGAACCTATGCACAGCAGGCCCAGATCGAGCTGATCTACGCGAACTGGAAGGACGGCGACGCCGCCCAGGCCGTTCAGGGTGCGGACCGCTTCCTGCAGGCCTATCCGAACCACGCCAACAGCGACTACGTCATGTACCTGAAGGCGCTTGCGACCCTCAATGAAAACGACGGCTGGTTCGCGAAGCTCGCCGCGCAGGACCTTGCCGAGCGCGACGCCAATGCCGCCCAAGAAGCCTTCGACATCCTCAAGGAGCTCGCCCTGCGCTTCCCCGACAGCCGCTACGCGCCCGAAGCGCGCCGCCGCATGCACCAGCTCGTGCTGGCTCAGGCAAAGCATGAACTTGGAGTTGCAGAATACTACTACGTTCGACACGCTTATGTCGCGGCCATCCAGCACGCGCAGCGAGTCGTGAGCGAATTCCAGAACACGCCCATGCGCGACGACGCTCTTGAGATCATCGCGAACTCCTACGACAAGCTTGAAATGCACGACCTCGCCGCCGACACGCGCAGGGTCCTCGAGCTCAACAAGGGCAAGACCGTCAAGGTCCGCCGCTGAGTCGGGCTCTGATTTCCGCTCGCAAAGAGGAGGCTTCCTGAAGGAGGTCTCCTTTTTTTTGTTTGCCACCCTCCTTTTCTTGATCAGGATCAAGTCAAGGACAATCTCCTCGAAAAATACCACAAACGATATTGAGAACCATTCTCAATTCATGCACAATACATTCAACGACAGCGAAACGCCGCCGCCTCCATCCAAGGACAACGGGGGTCGTCCGGAGCGGACGGCGAGGAAAGGAACCAAGCGCCTTCCCGCAAAGCGGGGCAATCTCCACCCGCACGCTGTTGGGGGTCTGAGAAGGGCCGGATGCGTGCAACGCGCATCCGGCCCTGTTTTTATCCTGCTCTCGTGCAGAAGGCACCCTGCTGTGAGCGCCCTGCTGCGGGCGTCCTACTTTGAGAGCCTTGCGGCCACCTCGGCGCCGCGCTTCATGCTCACAGGCGCGAGCGCCAGAAGGGAGAGCACGAAGAAGAGGCCCGTGAAGAGGATGGCCATCCTGTGGTCGTTGCCGGTGATCCAGGTGATGGCGCCGTAGGAAAGCGGGCCGACGATGGCAGCAAGCCACAGCGCCATGTTCCAGAAGCTGTAGAACTCGGCCAGGCGCGAGCTCGGCGCGAAGACCGCGACCATGGCTCGGCCTGCGGACTGGGACGAGCCCATGGCGAGGCCCGCGAGATTGGCGGCGACCCAGAACTGCCAGCGCTCGGTCGAGAAGGCGGCGACGGCGATCATCGCGATCCAGACGCAGAGCGTGCCCGCGAGCGCGAGCTTGTGGCCGATGCGGTCCTGCACGTAGCCGAAGGCGAAAGCGCCGACGGCGGCCGTGATGTTCACGAGGAAGACCATGAGGAGCGTGTCCTCGGTCTTGAACCCCATGACGGCGGCGGCATAGACGGCCGAGAGCGTGATGACGACGGAGACGCCGCACTGATAGAGGAACCCGCAGACGGAAAGCCAGGCAAAGTCGCGGAAGTCGCCGAGCGAGCCGAGCGTGCGGCGCAGCTCCGCAAAGCTCTCCGAGGCGGCGCTCCTGACGGCCTCGCGGTCCGCAGCGTCAAGACGCGGCACGCTCCTCTCCTTGAGGAAGAGGAAGATCGGAAGCGCGGAGGCCGCGAAGACGAAAGCCGTCACGGCCATCGTGCCCGCCACGGTCTGGTCCATCCCGTAGCCGAGCTTCTCGCCGCCGAGCACCACGCCCAGACAGAGGCCGAGCGTAAGGATGCCGCCGCAGTAGCCGAAGCTCCAGCCCCAGCCCGAAACCTTGCCCACGGCGTCCTCACGGGCGAGCTCGGGCAGGAAGGCCGAGTTGAGGGACTCGCCCACGTTGTAGGCGACGTTGCTCACGATGATCATGAGGGAGGCCCAGACGATCGTGCCCGGTCCCGCGAACATGAGGCCGAGCGTGCCGCCCACGGCCATGAAGGTCGCGACGGCGAGCCAGCGCTTCTTCGTGGCGGTCGCGTCGGCCACCGTGCCGATGACGGGCATCAGCAGCATGCTCACCGCATTGCTCACCGCGATGACGACGGTCCAGAGGAACGTCGCCGAGGGGGCGTCGCCCGCCACCACGCTCACGAAGTAGGCGTTGAAGACGGCCGTGAGCACCACGGTCGTGTAGCCCGAATTGGCAAAGTCGAATGCGGCCCAGGACCAGACCTCGCGCATCGCGACGCCGTCCTTGAGAGCGGACCGGGAGAAAAACGGCATGTGGTTCTCCTCCTTATCGCGCAGTTCGTCCGCGCATGACCAGCATGTTGAGATGCGCCATCACGCTTCGCGCAAGGCTTCTGACGGCGTAACCGCCCTCGAGCACGCTCACGAGACGCCCCTCGCAGAGGACGTCGGCCGCATCGAGCAGCCTGCGCGTGATGCGCGCGTAGTCGAGCTCCTTCACCTTGAGCTGTGCCATCTGCTCCTCGACGTGGGCGTCGAAGCCCGCCGAGACGAAGATGATGTCGGGCCTGAAGGCCTCGAGCTGCGGCAGCCAGACGTTCTCGAGGATGTCGGTGAAGACCGCGCCGTCGGCGCCTGCGGCAACGGGACTGACGACGACGTTCTTGGGCGTGGGCTCCATCATGCGGTGCGGATAGAGCGGCCACTGGAAAAGCGACATGAAGCGGATGTCGGGATGGTTCGCGACGATCTCCTCGGTGCCGTCTCCGTGGTGCGCGTCAAAGTCGACGATCGCGACGCGTCTCGCGCCGTGGCGGCGCATCGCCCAGTAGGCGCCGATCGCCACGTTGTTGAGGTAGCAGAAGCCGCGAGCCTCGGCGCGCGCCGCATGGTGTCCCGGCGGGCGCACGCCGCAGAAGGCGTTCTTGATGCGGCCCGCATAGAGCTCGTCGACCGCCTCGACCACCGCGCCCGCACTCTTCATTGCGGCGTCGAAGGTGTCGGGACCGACGCGCGTGTCGGGCGCGTCGAAGGTCGCAAGCGCGGCGGGATCGCCCGCCGAAGCGGCCTCGAGGCGCCTGACGTACTCGAGGTCGTGCGCGAGGATCACGGACTCAATCGGCGCGGGCTTCGCATAGTGAACCCTGACGAGGGCGTCCATCCCGAGGGCGAGCATGTTGCGCTCGATGACGTCGAGCCTCTCGGGGCGCTCGGGGGCCTCGGGAAGCGGGTTGGGCACGGCGATGCGGTCGTGCGTGAAGTAGCCCGTGAGCGGGCGAACGTCCGTTTGATTGATCATCTGCAATGGCCTGTTCTTGTTATTGGCGGCGTTCATGCGGGCTGCCCGCCCGCGCAGTCCGCGCGGGCCTGCGGGAGGCGCCCCATGACGGAAAGCGTACCACAGGCGGCCCACCCGAAAAAGAGACCGCTCGGGAACGGGCCCCGCAGCTTCGACGCCTCCGAGGCGCACTGCACGTGCGACGCCTCTCCCGCAGGCATCCCGCCGTCAATTTGTGCCATCCTGAAACACGGCCCCGCGCCGGTGAGGCCCGTCGGGCGAGCCTTGCTACAATGCCTCAGGTCACCCATCCACCGCACAACCTTCATGACGACACGATCCCGACTCCGCATGACGATCTACGCGACCGCCTGCGCCGCCTGCATGGCGGCCTGCGCCTGCGCGCTCGCCGCGGATGCGCCCGCCAATACGGCGAAGGCGCCCCAGTCGACCGTCTCGCCCTCCGCATCCTGCTATCTCGCCCGGCCCGACGTCGTCGATTTTCTGGGCCAGATCTCGGAAAAGCACGGAATTCCGCTCGAGTGGCTCAAGGACGAGGTGGCCGTCGCCCGCTACTCGGAAACGGCCGAGCGCCTGATGACGCCCAAGCCCGGCATCAGAAAGCCCGGCTCCGACGTCGTCAAGTCGCCCTTCAGGAACTACCTCGCCTACGCACGCGGCTTCCTCACGCAGGAACGCATCCTGCGCGGGCGCGAGTTCATCGAGCGCAACGCCGCCATCTTCGACGAAATTGAAATGAAGAGCGGCGTCTCCCGCTACGTCATCACCGCCGTCATCGGCGTCGAGACCTTCTACGGCCGCAACATGGGCCGCTACCGCGTGCTCGACAGCCTGATGACGCTCTCCTTCGACTACACGCGCCGCGCCGCCTTCTTCAAGGAGGAGCTCGCGCACTTCCTCGAGTTCTGCTGGCGTCAGGAAGTCCAGCCCGTCACCGTGCTCGGTAGCTTCGCGGGCGCCATCGGCTACGGTCAGTTCATGCCGAGCTCGCTCGACCGCTGGGGCGCCGACGGCGACAAGGACGGCAGGATCGACATGGTCGAGAGCGAACCCGACGCCATCGCCTCCGTCGCCAGATTCCTCACAGCCCACGGCTGGGTCGCGGGCCGCGGACTCCTCTACCCCGTCAGGGCCGACGCCGAGATCTTCGACGCGACGGGCTCGGGCGGCATCGCCGCACACGCCACCGTCGAGGGACTGCGCAAGGCGGGCGTCGACACGGGAGAGCACTTCCCGCTCCTCGACGACGAGCCCGTCCTACTCGTCGACCTGCCGCAGCTCGACGAAAAGGGCCGGCGCACCACGAAGTGGTACATCGGCACCCGCAACTTCTCCTCGGTCCTGCGTTACAACCGCAGCTACTTCTATGCGGCCGCCGTCGCCATGCTCGCCAACCGCATCGCGGGCATCGACGAGCCCTGACGCCTCCTGCGCGCACCCGCTCGCGCCCGAGGCGAAGCATTTGCTATATTTCCCTCGATGATTTTTCCATCTCCTTTCCGGAGGCCCTTCATGTCTTTTGTCTTTGCCCCGCCCCAGCAGGCCGTCGTGCCCGTTCAGGACGAAACCTACTCCTACTTCCCGATCCGCCGCGTCTTCGGCATCGCCAGGAACTACGCCGAACCGGGCGCCGCGACGAAAGACACGCCCTTCTACTTCATGAAGGACTGCTACACGGTGGTCCCCGTGGCCGACGGCGAATGCGCCCGAATCCCGATGCCGCCGCAGAGTCAGGTGCTCAAGCACGAGATCGAGCTCGTCGCCTGCCTCGGCAAGGGTGGCCGCAACCTCACGCTCGAACAGGCGGCCGAGGCCGTCTGGGGCTGGTGCGTCGGCATCGACTTCACGCTCGGCGACCAGAAGCTGCCGTCGGGCGCCACCGACTTCGCGCGCGCCAAGTCCTTCGAGCGCGCCGCGCCCGTGAGCCACGTGCGCCCCGCCTACCGCTGCCCGATGCCCGCCCCCGCCGACCTCTGGCTCTACGTCAACAACCAGAAGCGCCAGGGCGGCTGCACGTCCAACCTGATCGTCCAGCCCCTTGAGACGATCGTCGAGCTCTCCAGATTCTGGGAGCTCCAGCCCGGCGACATGATCTTCACGGGCACCTGCGGCGGCGCCGACAAAGTGTTCCCGGGCGACCACCTTGAGGGCGGCGTCAACGGCGTCGGCTCCATCAAGGTCGACATCATCTGACGCCGAAACGGAAACGTTCACTTACGTTTGGGTGGCGCGTCCGCGGACGCGCCACCCTTTTGCGTCATGGATCAAGCAGTCAAAAGTTGCTAAGATCATGGATTGACCGCGAGACGCCCTGAGAAACGGGCGTTCCGCTTCAAAAAAGGAACCGCCGCCACGGCCTTCGCGCCGTTGCGCAGACGCAGGGAGTGCCACGTCCCCGCGTCATTCAACGAACCGAACGAATCACAAAAGAGATGAGCAACAACAACGCCTACCATCGCGAAAGCCTGGCCTCGATCAGCCAGCGCCGCCTCAGCACGGTCAAAAGCAAGAGCATCTACGTTCTTCCGAACGCATTCACCGCTGCCGCGCTCTTCTCAGCCTTCTACGGCATCATCGCCGCCATGAACGGCGACTTCTACGCCGCCGCGATCGCGGTCTTCTTCTCCATGCTCTTCGACGGCATGGACGGCCGCGTCGCCCGACTCACGCACACCCAGTCCGAATTCGGCGTCCAGATGGACTCCCTCGCCGACGCCGTCAGCTTCGGCGTCGCCCCCGGCCTCATCGTCTACGAATACACCCTCAAGGGGCTCGGCAAGCTCGGCTGGGCCATCGCCTTCATCTACTGCCTGTGCGCCATCCTCCGCCTCGCCCGCTTCAACTGCAACGTGGGCGTCGTGAGCAAGAACTACTTCCAGGGCCTTCCCTCTCCGGCCGCCGCCGCGCTCGTCTGCGGCTTCGTCTGGCTCGGCGTCGAGGGCAAGCTCCCCGAATGGCTCCTGCCGTACCAGAGTGAAATCGCCGCCGTCGTCACGCTCTACGCCGGCCTCACGATGGTCTCCAACGCGCCCTTCTTCTCCGGCAAGAGCTACGCCGTCGTGCGCACGATCCCGTTCTGGTTCGTCGTGGTGTTCGCGCTTCTCTTCATCGTGATCTCGAGCAACACCTCGCTCTCCGTCTTCGTCCTCTTCTGCATCTACGCCCTCTCGGGCTTCGCCTACGGCTTCTACTGCTGGTGGACCGGCCGTCCGAACCCGATCCAGGCCGACATCGCCGCCGCACTCGCGGCCGAGGCCGAGGAGCACGAGGACACGCAGCACTGACCTCGGACACTCACCCGAACCCATCCAAACGCCGTCGCCCCGAAAACGACGGCGTTTTTCATGCCCGTCATCCGTCTTTCTACGCAATGGTTTTCGCCTATAAGCGACACTTTTCATAGTCGTTAACGGCAATTGGACTCAACGGAAACTTTTTCTAGACTCTTCCGTCGAGATGCGGCGGACACGCAGGGCGCAGACCACAGAGACGCCCCGCCCCCGACCACCCGCATCCGAAATGAGGAGAATCAAGATGAAATTTGTTCCCAGCCTTCTGGCCGCGAGCATCTGCTCGGCCGTCTTTGCGGCCTCCGCCGCCGTTCCGGTCGTCACCGACACGATCGCGAAGAACGCCGAACTCATGAACGCCGACCCCGCCATGCAGGCCCTGCTGAAGGAGGCCACGAGTGAGGAGGCCCAGAAGTGGCGCTTCAACACACTGCTCGAGCTTGCCCGCATCGCCTCCCCGTCGCGCTTTGAAATGCGCCGTCAGGCCGAAATCACCCGCCGTCTCGTCGAGGAGTGGGGCTTTGCGCCTGAAGACATCATGACCCGTGCCGACGGCTTCCTCAAGGGCGCCGGCGTTCAGACCGTTGACGGCAAGCCCGTCTACAACGTCTGCGTGCGCATTCCCGGCACCTACGGCGCCCGTCCCGACGCCGTCTCCTACAAGGGCCAGCTCCCGAAGGTCGTCCTTGAAGGCCACATCGACACCGTGAACCCGGGCGTCCTGCCGCCGGCCGAAACCCCGTACGAAGCCGTCAAGCTCCAGAAGGTGAGCGACCCGATCGTCAAGACGCGCGAGGAACTCAAGGCGCTCGCCCTTGAAGTCCGCTTCGACAAGAACGGCAAGGTGATCGAGGACGAGGTCTGGAAGAAGGCCTACCACCGCTTCAACGACCTCGAGGAAGCCAAGAAGAAGGGCGGCTACCGCATCTACGTGCCGGGCTTCGAGGACGCCATGATCAACACGGTCGCCGTCATGCAGACCGCCAAGCTCATGAAGAAGCACAACATCCGTCCGGTCTACGACATCTGGGTCTGCGGCACGACGGGTGAGGAAGGCAAGGGCAACCTCTGCGGCATGAAGCAGCTCTACGGCTACAACCAGGACGTCGGCAAGGGCAACAACGCCCTCAACATCGTCGCCAACTTCGGCGCCGACAGCACGATGCCGGGCGACGCCATCGTCAACTACATCGGCTCCTACCGCTTCGAAATCAAGTACACGGAACCCGCCGGCTGGAAGGCTGGCGAAGCACGTCCGTCCGCCGCCATGGCCATGAGCCGCGCGATCGCCTCGATCTCCGACCTCAAGACCGCCTGGGACCTCGACAAGAAGGCTGAAAAGACGACCTACACCGTCGGCGTGGCCTCGTGCGACGATCCCGCCAAGAGCCGCTCCACCAACTGCACGCTGATGGTCGACATGCGCAGCCCGACGCAGGCTCCGCTCTCCGCCATCCGCGCCCAGATTGAGCCTGAATTCAAGAAGGCCATGGATGCCGAAAACGCCAAGTACGGTCTCAAGACCGGCGACAAGAACGCCGTCTCGATGGAACTCGTCTGGTTCGGCGACC
>NZ_KQ968512.1:11057-44701 GCF_001578585.1 Sutterella sp. KLE1602 | reverse complement strand
TGGAACTCGTCTGGTTCGGCGACCGTCCCGCCTATCAGCGTCCGCACTACAACGACATCGCCATGCAGGCCTACTGGCAGGCCTCCAAGACCGCGGACATCGACGTCGTGAAGGCCGTTCCTGAAGAAGCCGCCTCGCTCAACGACAACGTGCCCGCCGCAGTCGGCGTGCCCACCGTCAACGTCAACCTCGGCACCGTCGCCGGTGGCGGCGGCGGTCACACCTGGTACGAATGGGGCGTCCCGGGCAACGGCGTCGATGAAGGCAAGCGTCTCTACCGCTTCCTCATGATGGGCCTGCTCGCCTCGGGCTACAACATGACCGACGGCAAGGTGCTCGAACCGGGCGTCGGCCCGATGGGCAACCGCACCACCGAAGAAATGTTCAAGTAAGAGGAGCGTCATCATGAAGAACATCCGCAAAATCCTTCGTCCCGCCGCCGCTCTTCTTCTGAGCCTCGCGGCCGCCGGCGCCATGGCCGGCTCCCAGTCCGTCTCAGTCTCGATCATCGGCCCGGGCGGCCACTCCAACGGCGACTACGGCAACGTCAACGCCGTGCATGCCGCCGCCCGCAGCATCATGCTGATCGAGAAGTCCGTTCCCGACGCCGTCGTCACGGCCGTCACGGGCGGCAACTCCGTCAACTCGATCGCAGCCTACGCCAACTTCCGCGTCCTTCTTGAAGGCGATGACGCCGCCCTCAAGGCCAAGGCCGACAAGGTGAAGGCCGCCGTCGAGGAAGGCTGCAAGGCTGAAAACGCCTTCCGCGGCGTCAAGACCGGCGAAGTCCGCGACGGTCTCGCCGCCGACATCCGCTGGACGATCAAGTAACTCCTCAACTTGCGAGTCCCCAGCCCCTGCCCGAGCCCTTCACAAGGCCCCGGCAGGGGCGTTTTGTTTTCCGTCATCCGAAACCCGTCCATAGGCGTTAACCGCAATTGAAACGTCGCCTTCAGGCTACCTACACTCGACTTGTTCGCCGGATGACCTGCGGCGCCCGGACCGGCGCCGCCTCCCTTCGGCCATCCGGCCTTCAAGAGGAGAAAAACCTTGAACACGTTCGTTCCCACAGCTCTCGCGGCCGCCCTCTGCTCGGCCGTCTTCGCAGCCTCCGCAGCCGTTCCCGTCATCACCGACGGCGTCTCCAGGGGCGCAGCCCTCATTCACGCCGATCCCGCCATGCAGGCGCTTCTGGCCGAAGCCACGAGCGAAGAGGCCCAGAAGTGGCGCTTCAACACACTGCTCGAGCTTGCCCGCATCGCCTCCCCGTCGCGCTTTGAAATGCGCCGCCAGGCCGAGATCACCCGCCGCCTCGTCGAGGAGTGGGGCTTTGCACCCGAGGACGTCCTGACGCGTCCCGACGGCTTTTTGAAGGGCGCAGGCGTTCAGACCGTCGACGGCAAGCCCGTCTACAACGTCTGCGTGCGCATTCCCGGCACCTACGGCGCCCGTCCCGACGCCGTCTCCTACAAGGGCCAGCTCCCGAAGGTCGTCCTTGAAGGCCACATCGACACCGTGAATCCGGCCGTCCTTCCGCCCGCCGAAACCCCGTACGAAGCCGTGAAGCTCCAGAAGGTGAACGAACCGATCGTCAAGACCCGCGACGAACTCAAGGCGCTCCCGCTTGAAGTGCACTTCGACAAGAACGGCAAGGTCATTGAGGACGAAATCTGGCAGAAGGCCTACAAGCGCTATCAGAACATCGAGGACGCCCGGAAGAAGGACGGCTACCGCATCTACGTGCCGGGCTACAACGACGCCATGATCAACACGGTCGCCGTCATGCAGGTCGCCAAGCTCATGAAGAAGCACAACATCCGTCCCGTCTACGACATCTGGGTCTGCGGCACCACGGGCGAGGAAGGCAAGGGCAACCTCTGCGGCATGAAGCAGCTCTACGGCTACAACCAGGACGTCGGCAAGGGCAACAACGCCCTCAACATCGTCGCCAACTTCGGCGCCGACAGCACGAAGCCGGGTTCCGCCATCGTCAACTACCTCGGCTCCTACCGCTTCGAAATCAAGTACGTCGAGCCCGAAGGCTGGAAGCCGGGCGACAAGCGTCCGTCCGCCGCCATGGCCATGAGCCGTGCGGTCGCCGCCATCTCGGGCCTCAAGACGCCGTGGGACGCCGACAAGTCCGCCGAGCGCACGACCTACACGGTCGGCGTCGCCAAGTGCGAGGGTCCGAAGGAGCGCTCCACGGCCTGCACGCTGATGGTCGACATGCGCAGTCCGACGCAAGGTCCGCTCTCCGCCATCCGCGCCCGAATCGAGCCTGAATTCAAGAAGGCCATGGATGCCGAAAACGCCAGGTACGGCCTCAAGGCCGGCGACAAGAATGCCGTCTCGATGGAACTCGTCTGGTTCGGCGACCGTCCCGCCTACCAGCGTCCGCACTACAATGACATCGCCATGCAGGCGCTCTGGCAGGCCTCGAAGACTGCAGGCATCGACGTCATCGACAAGGTTCCCGAACGCGCGGCCTCGCTCAATGACAACGTCCCCGCCGCAGTCGGCGTGCCGACCGTCAACACCAACGTCGGCACGAACGCCGGCGGTGGCGGCGGCCACACCTGGTACGAATGGGGCATCCCGGGCAACGGCGTCGATGAAGGCAAGCGCGTCTACCGCTTCCTCATAATGGGTCTGCTCGCCTCGGGCTACAACCTCGCCGACGGTTCGGTCGTCGAGCCCAACGTCGGTCCGATGGGCAACCGAACCACTGAAGAAATGTTCAAGTAAGGAGGCGCCGACATGCTCAACATCCGTACGCTCATTCGTCCCGCAGCGGCGCTTCTGCTCGCCGCATCGGCCGCCTGCGCCATGGCCGCAGGCCAGACGCTCGCCGTCTCGATCATCGGTCCCGGCGGCCACTCCAACGGCAACTACGGCAACGTCAACGCCGTGCACGCCGCCGCCCGCAGCATCATGCTGATCGAGAAGGCCGTCCCCGACGCCGTCGTCTCCGACATCCAGGGCGGCAACTCGGTCAACTCCATCGCCGCGTCCGCCGACTTCATCGTCACGATCATGGGTGACGAAGCCTCGCTCAAGGCTCAGGCCGACAAGGTGAAGGCCGCCGTCGAAGAAGGCTGCAAGGCCGAAAACGCCTTCCGCGGCGTCAAGGCAGGCGAGGTCCGCAACGGCGTCGCCTCCGACATCCGCTGGTCCGTGAAGTAATCATCCGTCACCTCCCGCCCCTCGGGCCCGCCTCGAAAGAGACGGGCCCGATTTCTTTGTCCGCAAGCGACAAAATCCGTCGTACGACCTCCTACAATGATTCCAATCCAACGCCTTACATTTTCGCCACCCACACGTCAACACAAGTCATGACCAACGCCAACGAAACCTCCGCCTCGCTCTTTGCATGGATGCCATTCTATTCGGAACTCGCCACCAAGCTCCTCGCCTTCAAGAACAACCGAAAGACCCTGCTCAGCCGTTTGCAGGCCGTCTTCGACGACCATCCGAACCTGGACTTTCCCGCATTCGACGGCATTCCCGACGACATTGATCCCTTCACGGTCTTTGCATTCGTCAACCGCGGTCTATCACGAGAAAACGCCACACTGACCTGCGCCGGCTTCAAGAGGGCCTTCGGCCTTGCATCCGAGGTTCCGGAACTCTTCCCTGGGCTGCCTCGAATGGACAACCGAAACGTCTACTTCTTCCGCTCCCGTGAGCACCGAGGCGACGACGTCGACAAGCTGCGGCAGGCATTCGAAGCCGCGCTCACCCTTGCGAACGACGATACGGAGGCGCATCGCAGGACCTTTGCCGAAGCGTTTGACGCCGCTCTTGCCCTGCCTGGCATCAAGTGGAACCTTACGACAGGCCTTTTCTGGATCAGGCCGAGTTTCTATCTGAGTCTGGACGGCATCAATCGATGGGCGATAGACGAGTGCTCGCTCCTGGGAGAAGCACCCTCGAAAATGCTTCACGCCTGCAAGGACACGCCGCCCGACGGCATCGCCTACCTCAGCCTTCGTGATGAAGCCGTCAAAGCCATCAAGGCCTCCGACACATACACGGGCATTCCCGACTTCAGTTATCGCTCCTGGGTCAAGGCGCAAGAAGTCAATGAACAGAACAAGCGCTTGAAGAAGTGCCCCGACGACGAAGCCCAACATTCAGCGAAGCGGTACTGGCTGGTGGCTCCGGGATATTACGGCGAATACTGGGATCAGTTTCAGGCTGAAAACATGGTCGCCATCGGATGGAAGGACATCGGCGATCCGCTTCAATACGAGTCGCGCCAGGAGATTCAGAAGAAGCTCAAGGAGGTCTATCCTTCGGAGCACGAACCGTCCAACAATTCCCGGGCCATCTGGCAATTTGTTCACGAAATCAAGCCGGGAGACGTCGTCTACGTGAAAGGCGGCCGCAATCTCGTTTACGGGCGTGGCATCGTCACCTCCGACTTCATCTACAGTCCGGAAAATGCCGAAATGCCCAATCTGCGCCGCGTCTCCTGGACATCCGTACAGGAGCGCAAAACAGACTGGAACCTTCCGGTCAAAACGCTGACGGTGTACGAAGCCGGCTCCGACAAGGCTGCCTCGCTTGAAGGCCTGTTCGAAAATGAGGATGACTTTCCGGAGGAAACGGCCCGTTATGCGAAGGAGGACTTTCTCAACGAGGTCTTCATGGACGAAGAGCGCGTGGATCGTCTGCTTTCGCTCGTCGAGTACAAGCGGAACGTCATTCTTCAGGGGCCTCCCGGCGTTGGCAAGACCTTTCTTGCCAGGCGCCTTGCCAAGCTTGCCATGGGAGAGCATGACGACTCGCGCATCGAGTTCGTCCAGTTCCACCAGAGCTATGCCTACGAGGACTTCGTGATGGGACTTCGTCCGACTGCCGAGGGCGGGTTTGAACTGCGCACGGGCGCCTTCTACGACTTCTGCAAAAAGGCCGCGGACGATCCCGACAGGACCTACTACTTCATCATCGACGAAATCAATCGAGGCAATCTCAGCAAGATCTTCGGCGAGCTCTTCATGCTCATCGAGGGCGACAAGCGCGGACAGTCCGTGAGACTGCTCTACAGGGACGAGCAATTCTCCGTTCCGGCAAACCTGCGTCTTATCGGCCTCATGAACACGGCGGACCGCAGCCTTGCAATGCTCGACTACGCGCTTCGCAGGCGCTTTGCGTTCTTCGAACTCGCTCCCGCCTTCGAGAACGAGCGTTTAAAGGACGAACTCAAGGAACAGGGCACGCCCGCGCTCGAAAAGCTGGTCGCCGCCATCGGAAGGCTCAACAGCGAGATCACCGACGACGAGAGCCTCGGACGCGGCTTTGCCGTCGGACACAGCTGTCTCTTCGGCCACGACGGAAAGCTTGTCAATGATGACCACCTTGCCGACATCGTCGAGTTCGAGCTCGTGCCGCTCATCGAGGAATACTGGTTCGACAATCCCGAGCAGATCAGGCACTGGGAAGCCGAACTCAGGAAGGCTCTTGCATGATTCCCATCAAGAACGTCTTCTACATGCTCGCCTATGCCTTCCGGGCGCTTGACCGGAAGGCATACCGCCCGCTTGAATCCGAGGACTTCGCAAATGCCGAAGACCTTCTCGCCGCGATCCTGATCCTCGGCGTCGAAGATCAATTCAAGCGCGGCGTGAGCAGGGCCTACATCGAGGAGGAGTCTCCCCTGACCGCCGTGCGTCCGGATCGAGGAATCCATCCGGACGTGCAGGCGAAATGCGCGTCTCGTCTGCGCGCGGGATGAATTCTCGGTCAACGCCTATATGAACAGGATCCTCGTCACGGCCATGCAGGCGCTCGTCCGATCCGAGGAGGTGGCATCCGCGCGCAGGAAGGCCCTGCGCGCCGCCCTCTGCATGCTCAGGGAGGTGACGCCGCTTGATCCGCGCAACATCCTCTGGAACTTCCGCTACGACCGCAACAACCAGGCCTACCGTCTGCTGATGTACGTCTGCCGTCTCGTGCTCGAGGACCGCCTGCCAGCACAATCGGACAGGAAGAAGCCAGGCAGGCTTTTTGACGACGACCAGACGCTCCCGAAGCTGTACGAGAAGTTCATTCTCGGATACTTCCAAAGAACGCATCCGCGCCTTCAGCCACGCTCCGAATTCTTGGATTGGACACTGGACGATAACGACGGCTGTAGCCTGCTGCCCGTCATGCATCCCGACGTCACGCTCGAGGATGCTGCTGGTCGAATGCTGATTCTTGACGCGAAGTTCTACGACCGCGCCACAGTCGTCCGATACGAGAAGACAAGACTCCATTCCGAAAACCTCTATCAGATCTTCGCGTACGTCAAGAACGCGCAGGCATCCCGGAATCCGGCCCTTCCGGCCGTATCTGGGATGCTTCTCTACGCAGGCACCGACGAGAAGATCCAGCCCGACGTCTCCTGCAGCATGAGCGGCAACAGGATCTCGGTCCGCACGCTTGACCTCAACAGGCCGTTCGGCGACATTCGTGCCCGGCTCGACGCCATTGCTGCGCGCGAGCACGAAAGTGGAACGTTTTTTCTCGCAAAGTGGAACGATCGCCGCAGCTCATGGAACGGCTCATATCCCATGAATTCTCGCAAAACGGAACGGCTCTCGCGCCAATCCGGAACGCTCCTCTCTCAAACCGGAACGCTCCCGTGATTCTCTCTCAATGGAACGGCAATCCTTAATTTTGGCACACCATTCTCTCTTCTTGGACCAACCTTCTTTCAGAAGAGCACAAGGCTCTCTCTCGACGGTACGACGTTCTCGCTAAACGGAACGTTAGCTGTCCCTCAATGGAACTTTCCTCTCGCAAACCGGTACCTCTCTCTTTGGAACGACTGGCTTGGAACGGTTGCCCCGACCAGATTCCTGGAGCCAGTCTCGCAAAATGGAACGGGCGTAGCATTTGACGGAACGAGGTTGATACTCTAGAAATACCCGAAGCATTGGGCTCGCGGGATTATAGGAGACAACCATGTCAAAGGACATAACTGTCATCAGGGATGTACTGTGCGGCCACGCACAAGGACTGTCCCTGAAAAAGATCCAAGAGGTGACAGGGGTACCCAAGACCTCAGTCAAGCGCATCATCGATCAGGCCCATGCCACTGAGCTCTCGATCGAAGCACTCCTTCACCAACCGGATGAAGCCATCATCGAACTCATGATGCCGTCCCGACGCGCTTGCATGAATTACATTGAGCCGGATTGGGAAAGGGTGTTCCTCAACTACGAGAGGCCACGCAACCCGCCGGGGCTTCAGGTCTGCTAGGAACAGTACCGGAAGCGTGCAGAACCCCTTGGCCGGGTAATGAGCTACTCGACCTTCTGCCTGGCAACACAGGACCAAACTCTGCAGTCATGGTTGAAGGCCTGCACACGGTCCGGCGCTTCGGGGGTTGCTTAAATCAGCTTCGCCCTACGGGCTCCGCTGATTTAAGCAACCCCCGAGTTTTGAAGCCAGAACCTTCCTTGGAATGAAGCCAGAGGGAGGAGCCAGTAACCCCCGTTCCAATTTGAGAGAAAAAACGTTCCATTTTGGAAGTTTGAAGCAATTGCAGCCGAATATTTCCCCGAGTGACGACGGTGCGCCCGCTCCCGGGATACCATGACGAAGTAAGGCCCGCGATCACACAGGTGTTCGCGGGCCTTGTCATTCATGTCTGCGGTCTCGGAAATCAGCCGCCGTAGGGCTTCCACTCGCCGCCGTTCTGGCGGAAGTATTCGCGGCCCTGATATTCGAGCGTCTGAACGGTGCCGTTCTCGCTCACGGGGTTAGTCTGCGGCAGATCATGGACGAGCTGCTCGAGCGGAACCGTGCCGCCGTCCTTGGAAAAGTAGTCGGTCTCGAGCGTCTTGCCGATGAGCGACGTGAGCGCCAGGTAGCTCGTGTTGCCCGTCACGTGGATGGGCTCGTTGGGCATGCCCTTGAGGCCCACGAACTTGACCATGACCGGAACGCGCGAAATGCGCATGGTCGGGATGTCGCGCAGGCGCGGGACCTGGATCTTGTCGCCCCTCACGGCAGCGCCGTGTTCGGGCACGATCACGACCATCGTCTTGCGGCCGGAGCGTTCAAGCTCGCGCAGGAAGGTGCGGATGTTGTCGAACATCTCCTGAGCACGCGGCTTGAAGGGCTCGGCGCGGCCGCGGCCGGGCAGGCGGTTGCCGTCGTGGAGCGCGATGAAGTTGATGAGCGTGGCCGTGCGGCCCGCCTTCGACTTCACCTGCGTGCGCTGCCAGTGGCGCAGCACGGCCAGGCTGTCGGCGATTTCCTCGTCGTCAAAGCCCATGTAGCGCGTCGGGTACTTCGCGTTGTCAAGCGTGGCGGTGACGCCCGCCTTGTCGCGCATCGACTGCAGGAAGTTGTCGTACTCGCCCGAGTGGTCCATCAGCAGGCGCTGCGAATAGCCGAGCGTGCCGAGCCTCGTCATGATCTCGCACTCGGGACGGCGCTCGCCGTAGAGCTCGCTGTGGGACGGCTGCCCGCAGGCGCCGTTGAGCAGGCGCAGCAGGGCCGGGCCCGAATAGGCCGTCGCCGCGTTGAACGAGTCGAAGCGGATGTTGAACTCCTTGAAGAGCGGATGCTGGTCAAGCTGCGAGACGGCGAGGTCGTCGTTCGAGACCGAGCAGATGCTCAGGAGCAGGATGTCGAACGGCGTGTCCTTCTCGGAAAGGCCGTTCGGGAAGCGGGCGCGTCGGTCGTGCTCGTAGGCGAGGAAGGCGTCGTACCACTCGCCCACGGCCTTGGCGTCGGCCTTGCCCGTCTTGGCGGGCGCGGCGGCCTCATTCGTCTGACCGCCTGCGTCGGCCGTCACGACGGGCGCGCGTTCGGGCAGGATCGACTGCACCCACGGCATCGTCACGGCGCCGAGGAAGTAGACGATCGTGAAGAACGTCACGCGCACGTAGCGGCGCACGAGGAAGTAGCCGAGGAAGACGAGAAGGCCCCAGCCCACCATCTTCACGTTGATGAAGTCGAGCGCGAACTCGGCCATGTAGAGAAGCGAGAAGCCCGCGATGCCGCCCTTGTTGGCGAGGATGCTGTCGACGCCCGGCAGCCAGCTCTCCGAATAGAGGAGCACGGCAGCCGCGGCGACGCCGAGCGTACCGCGCAGGATGCGCAGCCACTTCGGGCCGACGGGCAGCAGGAGCCAGGCCATCAGGAGCGCGTTGCCCAGAAGGTTGAGCTCGATGTAGCCGAAGGCTGCAAGCGCAAAGGCAATGATGAAGTAGACGTTCCAGACGCCGAGCCCCGTGAAGCGGGGGCCGGCGCCGTTTTCAATTCTGGTCTGCATGCGTCTTATCGTCCCTTCGGAAAGATCAGGCGGCCGTCGGCGTCGAACGCGAAGCGGCCTTCATCCCAGCCTCGGCCGTAGAGCGCGAGCATGCTCGAGTAGTAGCTCTCGCCCGAAAGCCTTTCGGAGTCGACCACGCTGCGCACGAGGCCCGCGGTGCGGTCGTTTCCGAGCATCGGGATGAGGCAGGCGCCGAAGCCGAAGGGACCCGTGTCGTTGACGGTGAGATTGACCGTGTGGATCTTCTCGGGCGGCATGTTGAGCGCCCTCGTCGCCTCGACCATCGGGCTGAAGTGCTTCATGAGGATCGCGCGGTTGGGATCGTCGGGCGACATCATGCCCGCCCACAGATACGTGCGGATGGCGTTGTAGCTGCCGATCTCGTAGTCGTCGCCGTTGGGCGGCACGAGACGGCCACCCTTGTCGAAGAGCGCCCAGTCGGGGGCGATGCCCGCGGGGGAGGACCTCAGCAACATGCGAAGCGATCCCTCGTAAACCTCGTTCCAGTAGGCGTCCTCGAGCGCGAAGCGCTTGAAGAGGAAGAGCGGGTAGTAGCTCGGATTGAGCTTGACCGTGCCGTTGTCCTCAAAGCCAACGCGGCCCGGCAGCACGACGCTGCCCAGATTGTCGACGGTGCGGACCTCCTTCTTGAGGAGCTCGAGCATCGCCATGCCCTTCTTCGTGTACTCCTTGGACTTCCAGAGACGGCCCGCCTCGAGGAAGCACCAGGCGATCCACATGTCGGAGTCGGTGGCGTTGTTGGTGTCGAGAATGCCCCACTTGTCGCCGCGTCCCCTGCCCCAGAGCCAGGCGGGAAGCGTCTTCGTGAGGTCGCCCCCGGAGAGGTTGTCGGCGGTCCAGGCGGCGAGGCCGTCGAAGGTCACCTGATCGTTGGTGACGAGCGCGAAGAACATCGCATAGGACTGGCCCTCACTCGTCGTCACCTTGCGGTCATCGCTCTTGTCGACGACGCGGCCGTTGTCGAGCGCGTCATTGCGGAACTCGTCCCAGACGGGCCAGGCGGCCATGGCGGACGAAGCGCTGCAGAAGGCGCAGGCAAGCGCTGCGGAGATAATCATCTTCTTGAACATTACGAGCGGCTCCTGATCCAGTAGCGCATGAAGAGGAAGATGCCGAAGCCCACGAAGAGCGCGCTCAGCAGAGCGGCCGCAACGAGGACGCCCGGACGGTCGATGACGGTCATCCAGACCTTGTGGTACCAGGGCAGGTTGCCGACGGTGTAGTGCTCGCCCACGTCAAAACCCGTCACGCCGGCGGCGTTGACGACGGCGACGGAACCGGTCACGGAGCCGAGGCCGGCAGGATTGACGAGCTCGGCGTTGAGACGGGCGGCGCCGGACGCGCCTTCGGAGAGGAGCGCCACGAGCGTGCGGCCGCCCGCGAGCGGGGACTCTGCCGAGACGATGGCGGCAATACCGTTGTCATAGGCACCTTCGGCCGTCTTCTGCACGGAGGGGGACTTCGCCCTGAAGGCCTCAACGAGCTTCTCCTGAATGCGGCCCGCATTCTCGACGTCGATGTCGGTCACGGGGGCGGGGAAGCGCGCAAAGGCGAGAATGTCACGCTTGGCAAGCTCGAGATCGTTCATGTCGCCCGTCACGTGCACGTGCATCGCGGGGGCGCCCGTCATGGCGGACATGCGGCCCATGGTGTTGAGCATCGTCGTGAGCTCGCTCCTGCTCGCGTCCTGCGGAATGAAGACTGCGGTCTGCGAGAGGTCGGCGTACTTCGTGAACGGATAGCCCGCACGCGTGAAGAGCTTCAGATTGGGAAGCTCGGCGTGGTGAAAGAGGCCCTTGACCGTCAGCGTGGACGTGGGCTCGATCTCCATCTGATGGCCGATGAGCGAGACGGAGCGGCAGTTGTCCTGGGAGCCGCCCTGAATCGTGCGCTCGTAGCTCACGGAGAAGCCAAGGCTCGTCGAATGGGTGAGCGTGGCGCCCATCGGATCATCGACGGAGATGGCGCCGTAGAAGGCAGGAAGCTGAACGGTGCGCGAACCGCGGCCGTCCCTGCCCGCGAGCGTGTCGCTGTCGGCGAGGTAGCCGTTGACGAAGGTGCGCAGCTGGGCGGTCTCCTCGGGCATCGGCTTGGCGTAGCGGTAGCGGATCTGCATGCCGAGCTCGGCGTCGCCCACCATGAAGAGGTCGGGTGCGAACTTGACGGGCAGTTGCACCGGGGCCATTACGTGACCGCGGGCGGAAAGCTGACCCGGATACTGCATGAGCTTCGAGAACGGAATCTCGGCGTCGGTGTTGATCCAGCGCGGAGCGTCATAGGCCTCGCGCACGGGCGGCACTTCGGCCTTCTTGACGCGGAAGGTCTCGCCCACCATCACGGGACGGTCGGTGCCGAGCGCACGCACGGCAGCGAGGAGGTCCTCGTCGTTGCGGCCCTGAATGACGAGCATCTTGCCGGAGAGGCTGGCAGGCGCGTCGGCGATGGTCACCATCGGACCGTCGGCCTTGGGCAGATCGTGCAGGAAGTCAGGACGACGCTCGTTCGTCGCGAAGACGACGAAGTGGCCCTCGGCGGGCGTGCCGTTGTAGAAGACGGGGAAGTCGGCACCGCGCCAGTCGCTCATGCGGCCAACGATGCTCGCGAGCACGGCGGCGGCCTGCTTTTCCATCGAGGTCGGAGCCGAGGTGAAGACCATCGGCAGCACGGAAGGCTCGTTCGAGGCGGTGTCGACGAACGGCGCGGGGAAGGCCGCGAGATCGTTGGCGAGCCTGACGCGCTGCTTGACGAGCGTGAGGCGGCTTTCGGCCGCGATGTCGAGCCAGATGGCGGCGTCGGCCGGATTTTCACAGACCGACGGCGTGTGTCCGATGAACTCGACCGTCAACTGATTGACGGACTCGATCACCTTGGGCGAAAGCTTGAGCGTGAGCTGCGAGGGTTTGCCCACCATCGAGGCCGAGATGGGCACCGAGCGTTGCAGGCGGCCGTTGAGGTAGAAGTTGATCTGCGAGCCGGACGGGGCGAGCGCGGGCGAAGGCGTAAAGCTCAGGTCGAGCGTCGCCTCAGAGACAACCTCGTCACGGCGCACGCCGAAGTCGAAGGCCTGCACACGGGAGAGGCCTGTAAGCTTGACGGCCGCGGCACTGCCGCCGGGCACGAGCTTCATGAGGGGAACGACTTCGGTACGCGAGCCCGTGACGTCTGTGCGCCAGACGGGCTGGAGCTGAGAGACGGACTTCATGCCGTCAGAGGGCGCGCTCCAGGCGGGAGCGGCGAACGCAGCGGCCATGAGGCACGCGGCAGCGGTTCCGATGAGTGTGGGATTCTTCATGTCTTCTCAGTTTGCGTTTGCCATCAGGACTTCCTTGCAACCGGCTGTCGCGGCAGCATGGAGAGGACGGCGTCCCGAACGGCGGGCAGAACCCGGCCGGGCAGGAATTCGATCATAGAGCGGTAGCCGTAGAGCGCATGGCGGCCGAGCATCAGGAAGCCCGTGAGGAAGCGGTCGTCGACCGTGCCCTCGGGATTCATCGCCCACATGCCGCGGCGGGAGAACGTCACGCTGTTCCAGCGACGCTCGCAGGCCATGTCGGGAAGGTCGACGGCGATGTCCGTCCAGCCCTCTCCGTTTTCAATGACGGTGCCCTCGAAGCGGACGGGGCCCGCCTCTTCGGCGAATTCGAATGCAACGCGCTCGCCGGCCGCAGGCATGGTGAAGGCCGTGTCGAGGGCGCGCACGCGAAGCTCCTTCTGGGAGTATTCGACCGTACGTACGTTGTGGCGCATGCCGTCTCCAGTCTCAAGGACGATCGGCAGGTTGAGGCCGACGCGCGGGAAGCGGTGCGCCTCCTTCTCCTCGACGGCGACCGACATGGCGGCGCCAAGCACCATCAGGTTGTAGGCGATCCAGCCGAGGTTGATGACAAGCGTCACGTACTGCGGATCCGGATCGAAGAAGGCCTTCTCAAGGCCGATGAACAGTCCGACGGCGTTGAGCGCGATGAGCGCGACGAAGGGCCAGGAGATGTGCCAGTCGAGGTACTTCTCGCCGATCGTGCCGCCCTTGGCCGTCACGTTGAACTTGCCGTAATGCGGGAAGATGAGCGCGACCGTGGTCGGGATGAGGATGTACCAGGAGAGGACGGCCTCGTACACGCCGCCGAGGAACGGATAGCGGTAGCCCTTCTGCAGGATCGAGTTCGTCACGGCCGTGTGCACCATGTGCGGGATCACGTAGGCGAAGACGGAGGCCGCCGTCGCGTAGATCACGTAGATGTCCGCATACATGTAGGGAAGCGGGGCCAGAAGGAAGATGATGCGCGGCAGGCCGTGCAGGAAATGCAGCATCGCGTTGAAGAAACACAGGCGCTGCGGAAGCGTCAGGCCCTTGCCGAGCATCGGATTGTCGAGTCGGAAGATCTGGATCATGCCGCGCGCCCAGCGAATGCGCTGGCCGATGTGGGCCGCAAGGGTCTCCGTGGAGAGGCCCGAAGCGAGCGGACGCGAGATGAAGGCCGAGTTCCAGCCCCTGCGGTTGAGCTTGAGAGACGTGTGGGCGTCTTCGGTCACGGTCTCGACCGCAATGCCGCCGATCTCCTCGAGAGCCTTGCGGCGCATGACGGCGCTTGAACCGCAGAACATCGTGGCGTTCCACGTGTCGTTGCCCTTCTGGATGAAGTCGTGGAAGAGCGAGTTCTCGATCGGCATGGCGCGCTCGAGATGCATGTTCTTCTCGAAGGGATCGGGCGAGTAAAAGTGGTGCGGCGTCTGCACGAGTGCAATCTTCGGATCACGGACGAGCCAGCCCGTCGTCGAGACGAGGAAGTCGTTCGAGGGGACGTGGTCGCAGTCGAAGATCACGATGTACTCGCCGCTCGTGACGGTCATCGCGTGGTTGATGTTGCCCGCCTTGGCATGATTGTGCTCTTCGCGCTTGATGTAGCCCGCACCTGCGGCCTCCGCAAAGGCCTGGATGAAGTCGCGGCTGCCGTCGTCGAGCACATAGACGTGGAGCTTGTCGGCGGGCCAGTCCATGTTGAGCGCGGCGTAGACCGTCGGCTTGATGACGTCGAGCGACTCGTTGTAGGTCGGGATGAAGATGTCGACGTGGGGCCAGACGGAGCGGTCGGCGGGCAGCGCGGCAGGCTTGCGGTCGAGCACCCAGCAGACCTGGAAGTAGCCGAGCACCATCACGGAGAACGCATAGACCTCGGCCACGAGAAGCAGGCCCCCGAAGAAGAGGTCGAGCCCGTTGCCCGTGCTCACGGTCGACGTGCAGCGCCACCAGAGGTAGCGGCCAGAGACAACGAACGAAATGACGAAGAGCAGCATGAGCGTGATCCGTGCGCGGATGCGCATGAGCACGATCATGGAGACGAACATGAGCGCAAGGAAGACGATCTGGCCGTGCAGGTTGAAGGGCTGGGTGATGCAGAGCGCGGCAAGGACGAGTCCCGGCACAAGCAGGACGACGGGCACCCAGCTGGGAAGCCTGCGGCCGCCCGGCTTTTTCTCCTCGCTGTCGTCGACGACGGCGCGCACGCACCTGAGGGCCGCAGCGCCGAAGGCATCGCCCGCGCGGTTGATCAGGGCACCAGCGGCGCGCAGGATGTCGACGACCGTGCGCACGAGGCGCGGGCCGTGACCGCGCGGCGGAAGGACAGCCAGGAGAAAGACCGTCTGGATGAAGATGCGCAGGGGATCGAAAAGCTTCGGAGCGTTGAAGTCGACCTGAGGATAGAAGAACGCCTTGTTGTGGCGCAACGAGGCGAGTGGCTCCGACTCAAGCGGCGCCATGAGCCAGAGAAGACCGAGGCAGACGATATTGAACGACGCGGCGATGCAGCCAGAGCCGGCGGCACGCCAGTTCTTGTACAGGCTGCCGATGTTCTCGAGCGCGTGCTTTATGGAAGTCGGAAACATTCCTTGAAGACGGATAAGGGATTGGAGGCGTGCGGGGCTCACCCGCCGGGCCCGGGACGGAAGCCGCCCTTGGTAAATCTTTAGATTCTACTCAGATCTACAAGGGATTTCGAGAAGGAGTTGACACACCGCTCAGTCGTGCGGCCGCCCTCCTCCTAGACACTCGTACACCTCGAACTCAAGCCGTCCATTTTTTGCTCTGTTCTGGAGGCATTTTCGACCAACAACCTTGTCTGATTGCGACTTCCGCAATCAGCAAGTCCTTGCAAACGATTGAAGCATTTACATTTTCTTTCACGAGTCGGCCCCACTGCACGCCTCTCCAAACCGTCCCACTCGCCAGTCGAGAAACGGATTATTTGAGAGCTTGCCTCACACGGAGCCGAGAAAGACTCCAGGCTTTCCTCTCAACATTCTAGGCTTTTACCTTAATTACGGTTATCCGCTAGTGAGCTACTCATTCACCTCTTTGATCATGATCCCGCCATTGTCATTGGGCGAAACCTCATTCGGCTCCGGTCTTGGTGAGGACATGCCTTTGACAGTGCTTACAACATTGTCTTCGTGGGTGCCCTCTTGAACAATATTGCCACGCGAATCATAGGCACGAAATTCCCCCGTCGCACGACCATTCTTCATCATTATTTCCCCCATCAACGCCCCTTGTGAGTTGTAGTTTTTCTGCCAGCCATTGGCAACACCATTTTTGTAAGTCTGAACGACTTTCATGCCATCAGGTCGCCATGTAGTCAACTCACCGTCGTACTCATTCATCTTATAAGTTCCTTGACGGGCGGGTTTACCTGTTTGCGGGAAATAGACAGTAAAAGGACCATGACGTAGGCCGTTTTTAAGCATCCCCTCTTCTAAAAGCTGACCGTCATCAGAAAAAAGTTTAAACGGACCACTCTGTTTACCATGCTCGAAGTTCACAGAACTCCGAAGTTGTCCGTTTTCAAAATAATCTAAAGCTTCACCATGTAACTGATGATCAGCGTACATGTGCTTTAATTGGACTGTGCCCGACGGATAGTATTGTTCAACGAGACCATTGAGCTTTCCCGCTCGATACTGAGCCTTGACCTTGAGCTTACCTGTATCTGGCCAATATTGAACAGTCTCGCCATCACGCTCACCATCTTTAAAGATGCCGTGATCTACTAGCACACCTTTGTCTGTCCAGGCTTCAAAAAGGCCATTTTGCTCGCCATTTTCCCAATGTCCGATCTCACGAAGTTGACCTTCACTGAAGACCACATTGAGTCCGTCAAGCTTGCCGTCTTTATAGGCATAAAGAGAATAGCCGGAATCTGAAATATCTTTGACACGCCCTGTAAACGGTTTCCCTTCCTTGTCCATCAATAAGCCGTCAACATTCTTGAGCTCAGACGAAGCTGTCGAAGGTAACCAACCATAGAGCTGATATTTGTAATACCAAGCGCCCACGGCTGCACCCAAACTGACAACCGAAACAGCAACCAAAAAACCGAGTTTGCTCATGATGATCTCCTTATTAAGATCTCTGTGATGCAAGGACTTGTAGGAAAAATCCTGATTCCATTAAGATTTACTATATCTGTAGAGTGTTTTTGCCGACATTATTGTTTACATCTCCTCACTTTAGCGAGGTGCCTCATGCGTTTTGGAAGCTCTTCAAATACCCCCTACGGACAGCCGAGCGAAACAAAAATGTTCGT
Organism: Sutterella sp. KLE1602; assembly: GCF_001578585.1. Lineage (NCBI taxonomy): Bacteria > Pseudomonadati > Pseudomonadota > Betaproteobacteria > Burkholderiales > Sutterellaceae > Sutterella > Sutterella sp. KLE1602. Next base: position 27,826 of record NZ_KQ968512.1, on the reverse strand, counting down.
TCGGCTTTTTCGAACATAGATAACGGCGCTTGTTTTTCTCTAAAAATAGCAGAATACTATTATTACAACATGAATAGTTGATGGTGGCTATAGAAGAGATTTTCAGCTATCAATTCAGCTTCGCTGACATAGAGGCCGACAAATACATCGAGTATCGCCGGTCCCATGCTGATCCTCGAATTCATGCCATGGATCGGCTGACGGATGATGTGGTTGATGAGCTCGTTAAACTGTGCTTGCCCTTCTCCCACAAGAAGAACGGGCTCGCAGTTCAGGCTGGACGTCCGTACATGCGATTGGAGATGATGGTCCGCCTCCACCTCCTGCAGATTTCTCTCAATTATTCGGACCTCCAAATGGAGGTGTACCTGACGAGCGACGTAGCCGCGCGGCTCTTCTGTCGAGTGCCTTCTGGGCGAACCACCGTTTCTGACACCTCTTTGCTTCGCTTCCGGGGAGTGTCAGGATTGCTGTGTCTGGGGAGGTTATTCCAGGGGCAGCCCAACGAGGCTGCCCTTTCCTTTTTGTGATGTAGTCTGCCAGACCTGATGCGATAGCAGGGGATATGGTGGAGGGGCCCGCGCGGAGCGCGGGAGGATCCTCCTTAGCCCCCACTATCGCGCGCCGCGAAGCGGCAGGCGCGTTAGCTTACTCCATGACACCAGTAAACCGCTCACCAAACAGCAGAGCGAACTGGGGCATGGCAGCAGACCACTTGGGCGTAGCACGTTTCCAGGAGGCCGTGAAATTCATGATGGCCAGATAGATCAGCTTCTTGGCAGCCTCTTCATTGGGGAACAGAGTGCGCGTCTTGATTACCTTCCGGACAGCTCGGTTGAGCCCTTCAATCGAATTGATCGTATAGATCTGCGTACGGATCTCAGGCGCGAACTGGAAGAACGGGATCACCTGTGCCCAGGCCCGTTCCCAGATTTGGATGATGGCAGGGTACTTTTTGCCCATGGTCGTATTCCTAAAACGCTCCAGAGCACGTTCTGCAGCGTCGGCATCCGCTGCTTGATAGATGGGCTTGAGCTCCTTGCACACGGCCGCTCTGTCCTTCTGAGAAACGAATGATGTCGGCGCGAATAAGGTGAACGATGCAGGTCTGATGGAGGGGCTGTGGATAGACGACCTCTATAGCTTCAGTCATGCCCTTCAGGCCATCCGTAACGGCGATGAGAATGTCCTCAACGCCTCGGGCCTTCAGCCCCTATTAAAGACGGTCACCCAGAAGCTTGCACCCTCATTCTCGGCGATCCACATGCCCAGAACCTCACGCGTACCGTCTGTTCGCACCCCAATCCCGAGATGAACGGCCATGTTCTTTACAGCTGCGCCACTGCGGATTTTGACTCGGAGGGCGTCAAAGAAAGCGACCGGATACACACTTGCGAGCGGGCGATTCTGCCACTCCTGGACGTCTTCAAGCACCCTGTCGGTAACCTTGCTGACGTAGTCGGGGCTGATGTCCACACCGTAGAGATTGTCGATGAAGCCTGGATGTCACGGGTGCTCATGCCTCTGGCGTACATGGCGATGATCTGCTCGTCCATTTTGCCGAACGACCGGCTGTGCTTGGGCACGATGATTGGGTCGAAAGTGTTTTTGCGATCGCGCAGAACGCTCAGTGGCAGAGGACCATACTCGGTCTTGAGGGTCTTGTGACTAAAGCCGTTGCGCTTGTTGGGGACCTGGAGAAGCTCGTCAGCATCAACTTCTTCAGGAGGCGCTTCGGTGGGCTGACAGCCGGTGAGATGTGCATCCATTTCTCCCTGCAACATGGCTTCGACAAAGCGCTGGGAGAAGGTACGTACGGCCTCGGAGAAGGCTTCGGGACCCAGGGAGCGGCCCGATGTTCGAAGCTCGGAAACGTACTGTTCGATGTGGTTATCGAGGGGATTGGTGGACTTCTTACGAGAATTGCGTTTGGTGTTCGTGCTCATTGGGCGTGCCCATGCCAAGCAAACCAAAAGAGCCCGTTCGCTGTCGAACGGGCTCTTTTGGAAGATTGTCAGTGGTTCACGTTCCTGGCTGATCAGAGACGGGCGATCGTGGACATCACGCCAGTGACCTTGTCGCCGATCGAAACGGTGATCTCGGCGTCGAGCGGCAGATAGACGTCAACGCGAGAGCCGAAACGGATGAAGCCATAGCGCTCGCCCTTTTCGAGACGTTCGCCCACCTTGGCATAGCAGAGGATGCGACGGGCAACAAGGCCGGCCACTTGGACGAAGGTCACGCTTCGCCCCTCGTCAGTCGTGACGCGAACGGCGTTGCGCTCGTTATGAGTCGAAGCCTTGTCAAGATCGGCGTTGAGGAAGAGACCGGGCTTGTAGACGATCTCCTCGACGCGACCAGCGACGGGGGACTTCTGGCTGTGGACGTTGAAGACGTTCATGAAGATCGAAATCATCATCGCATCCTCGCCGGTAAGAGGATCCTGAGCTTTCTGGACCTTGCAGACGCGGCCGTCGACCGGGCTCAGCACGGCCTTCGGATCGGTGGGAAGTTCACGGGCCGGATCGCGGAAGAACTGAACGCAAAAGACAAAGAGGACGAGCGAGAGGAAGGCGAGGAAGTTCCAGTCGAGAAGCCAGAGCACGGCCGTGACGGCGAACGTGCCGATGATGAAGGGGCGCCCTTCACGGGCGAAGAAGGGATGCGGATAGATTCGCGAGTTCAATTCGATCTCCGGAGAGAGCTTGTGGAAAGTGCGCCCATTTTAATGAAAAAAGCCGCCTTGTGCGCGGATTTCGGCTGAACGACGGCGCCGGCCGCCCCTTCGGGCGTCCGGCACGGAGATTCAGGGGCTTGAGACGAACCCGGCTCAGCGGGGCAACCGGGCCTCGACCGTCACGGTGAGCGATACCTCGGTCGTGCCTGCGCTCACTGCAGGCGCAACGTTTGCCGAGGCGCGCTCGGCCTTCATCATGGGGGCCGCGTAGTAGCGAGGGCCGCCCGCGCTGTGCGACCCGATGCGCACCGAGGCGACGCTCACGTCGGAGGACTTGCGGCCGATCGACTCAGCAACGATTCCCGCCTGCCGGAGCGCATCGGCTACGGCGGCCTTGAGGAGCTCGTCTCGCTGGGCGCGCTCGGCCTTGTCGGAGACGCGGAAGGTGATGCCCTCGTAGTTCATGTGGCCGACGACGGCGGCGAGCACGTCCGAGACGACGCTCACGTCACGCACCGTAACGCGCAGGGTCTCGCGGGCCTCCCAGGCTCCGATCTCGGAAACCTCGCCTTCCTTGGCACGGGTATAGACGGGATTGGTCGAGAGCCCCGTCGTCCCGACGTCGATCTTGTCGCTGAAGCGCTTGAGCGCCTCGATCGCCGCGTTGCCGCGCTTGGCCGCATCGTTCGAGGCCGAGACCGCATCGGGCCTGCGGCTTTCGGCCGAAAAGAGAATGACGGCCTCGTCGTTGGCGACGGTCATGCTCGCCTCGCCCTGCATCGAGATCTGGACGGGCGCCGTCATCGGATTCTGCCCTTCGGCGAGGACGGGAGCGGCTGATGCGACGCAGACGGCGGCTGCGCTGAGGGCAAGAACGGTCTTCTTCATTCGAGGTTCTCCTTGTTGAGTCACGGCAGCGAATGCCGTTTCTTTCATTATGAGTTCCAGCGATACCCTTTCGCAGGCACGTTTGCAACGATTTATTGAGGAGCATCCCCGGTTTTTCCGCCTGCGGACCTGAAGGGCGCGCCCGCGCCCTGCGTTTTTCGAGCCTGCGCCGCTCCGAAAACGCCGCTTTCTCTGCCCGCCGTTTGATCCCATCGGCGACACCTTAGCCTTTTTCCCTAGTTGCAAACCCGTCCGACCTGTTACGATTCTTACAGTCAGGCAAAGTCCTCACGCGCGTCGTCCGCCCAAAAAAGCAGCAGAAGCCTCATGAGCAAACTGCAACCGGGACACCGCTTCCGAAGGACCTGTCGCATAAAAGAGTCAATCAGGCGGCATCAAGACCGCCTCTGCCTTCCGCGCGCCTCCCGATGGGGCGGACTGCGGATCAAGGAGTGTACTTATGTCCGGAGAACAGCGAAAGACCTGGACGAGCCGAATCGGCTTCGTGCTCGCCAGCGCCGGTGCTGCCGTGGGTCTGGGGGCCATCTGGAAGTTCCCCTACATGGCGGGCACGAACGGCGGCAGCGCCTTTCTCTTCCCCTACATCCTCATGACCTTCACCGTGGGCGCCGCCCTGCTGATCGCCGAAGTGGCGCTCGGCCGTGCGGGCCGCGGCGGCATCGTGACGGCCTACCGCAACCTCGCGGGCCGCGCCTGGGTGCCCGCAGGCTATCTCGGCGTTCTCACGGGCTTCCTCGTCCTGTGCTTCTATTCGGCCATCGGAGGGTGGACGCTCGCCTACTTCGCCGAAGCGGCCACGGGCTCGGGCCTCATCACCGACCAGGCCGAGCTCGGCAAGCACTTCGGCAGCTTCGTCTCCGATCCCGTCCAGGCACTCGGCTTCCAGTGGCTCTTCCTGCTGCTCAACGGCCTCATCGTGGCGCTCGACGTCACGAAGGGCATCGAGCGCATCTCCAAGTTCCTGATGCCGCTCCTCTTCGTGATGATGCTCGTGCTCATCGTGCGCGGCCTGATGCTCCCCGGCGCCATAGGCGGCCTTGAGTTCCTCTTCAAGTTCGATCCCGACGCCTTCACCTGGAGCGCCCTGCTGCAGGCCATGGGCTTCACTTTCTTCTCGCTGTGCGTGGGTTGCGGGTGCATGCTCACCTACGGCTCGTACCTTGATCAGAACTCGAACCTCGTCAACGGCTGCCTCTGGATCACGTTCCTTGCGGTCATCGCCTCCATTCTCGGCGGCCTGATGATCATGCCGAGCGTCTTCGCCTTCGGACTCGACCCGTCCGCAGGTCCCGGCCTCACCTTCATCACGATGCCCGCCGTCTTCGCGCAGCTTCCGTTCGGTCAGGTCTTCGCCGTGATCTTCTACCTGTGCATCGCGGTGGCGGCCATCACGTCGTCCGTCTCGATGATCGAGATCGTCGTCGCCTTCCTCGTCGACGAGCACAAGATGAAGCGTGCGGGCGCGGCCATGCTCTCCACGCTCGCGCTCGCCGTCGTCGGCGCCCTGCCCTGCCTCTCGTTCGGCAAGCTCTCCGACGTCACCTTCTTCGGCGGCAAGACGATCTTCGACCTCTTCGACTTCTTCACGAGCAACATCTCCCTGCCCGTGGGCGGCCTGATCATCCTGTGGCTCGCAGGCGTCAGATGCTGGCCGCAGATCCGCGAGAACATCACGCGAAACACCTCTCTCTCCGAGGGCGCCGTGAAGTTCCTCCGCCTCATGATGATCGGCTTCTCTCCGGTCCTCGTGCTTGTGGTGCTCGTCTCGGGCCTTGTCTGACGGCCCGCGGCGACACCGCACCCAAACACAACCCGCGGCGGTCCGGCTCCAGAAAGCCGAACCGCCTTGACCATTAGAAATACAAGCAAAAAAAATGACAGAACGTTCAGTATGGGGGTCCCGCCTGGGGTTTATTCTCGCGAGCGCAGGCTCCGCCGTCGGTCTCGGTGCCATTTGGAAGTTTCCCTACATGGCTGGCACGAACGGCGGCTCCATCTTCATGCTCCCCTACATCTTCTTCACCGTAACGATCGGCCTCACGCTTCTCATCGGCGAGATGTGCATGGGCCGCTCGGTACGCGCAGGCGCCGCAGGCGCCTTCCGAAGGCTCGGCGGCCCCTTCACGGGCATCATCGGATACATCTCCGTGCTCACGGGCTTCCTCGTGCTCGCCTTCTACTCCGTGGTGGGCGGCTGGTGCGTCTACTACATGATTCAGGCCTTCATGGGCAACGGCATCATCAACGATCCGTCCATGATGCGCGGCGCCTTCGAGTCCTTCGCCTCCTCCGACGTCGCCCCCGTGCTCTCGCACCTCACCTTCCTCGGCGCCACCGCCTTCGTCGTCTACTTCGGCGTTGAAAAGGGCATCGAGCGCGTCTCCAAGGTCCTGATGCCGCTCCTCTTCTTCATGATGCTCATCCTCATCGTGCGCGGCCTCATGCTCCCCGGCGCCATGAAGGGAGTCGAATTCCTCTTCAAGCCCGACCTCTCCGCCTTCACGGGCGAGTCGCTGCTCAACGCGATGGGCTTCGCCTTCTTCTCGCTCTCCGTGGGCTCGGGCTCCCAGATGAACTACGGCAGCTACCTCAGCGACCGCGTTCACCTTCCGTCGTCCGTCTCCTGGATCGTCTTCCTCGCGATTCTCTCGGCCATTCTCGGCGGTCTGATGATCATGCCCGCCGTCTTCGCCTTCGGCCTCTCGCCCGACGCTGGCCCCGGCCTCACCTTCGCGACGATGCCCGCCGTCTTCGCGCAGCTCCCGTTCGGCCACTTCTTCGCGATCACCTTCTACGTGTGCCTCTTCGTTGCGGCCCTCACGTCCTCGATCTCGATTCTGGAGATGTCCGTGCAGTTCCTCCACGACGAGTTCAACATCAGCCGCCCCGCCGGCGTCACGATCACGGGCTCGATCCTCGCCGTTCTCGGCACGCTCTGCGCGCTCAGCTTCGGCACGCTCTCGCACGTGACGATCTTCGGCAAGAGCTTCTTCGACTTCTTCGACTACCTCACGTCCAACATCGGCATGCCGATCGGCGTGATCGGCATCGCCATCGTCACGGCCTGGCTCGCCTGGCCCACGACCGTGAACCAGCTCTCGCTCGTCAAGCCCGTCTCCGGCTTCTTCCTCAAGAGCTACCGCGTGATGGCCGGCATCTTCGCACCGATCCTCATCCTCGTCGTGATGCTCAAGGGCCTCGGCGTCTTCTGAGTCCATTTGACCTCATTCCAATAAATTCCCCGCCGTCAGGCCACCCGATGCGAACGGCGGGCAAAAAGCACAAGATCGGAGTCCAACCCAATGTCTGAAAACCAAACCACCACAAGCTGGGGCTCCCGCCTCGGCTTCATTCTTGCAAGCGCAGGCTCGGCCGTCGGCCTCGGCGCCATCTGGAAGTTCCCGTACATGGCGGGCACGAACGGCGGCTCCGTCTTCATGCTGCCCTACATCTTCTTCACCTTCACCGTCGGCATCTCGCTGCTCGTGGCCGAATTCGCCATGGGCCGCGCCGGACGCGAGGGCCCGATGGCCTCGCTCACCAAGGTCTGCGGCAGGGGCTGGGGCTTCTTCGGCGGCGTCGGCGTCTTCACGGTCTTCCTGATCCTCTCGTTTTACTCGGGCGTGGGCGGCTGGTGCATCAAGTACATGGTCGACGCCGTCATCGGCCGCGGCCTCATCAGCGATCCCGAACTCCTCGGCACGCACTTCGGCGCCTTCGTCTCCGACGGTTCGATGAGCTTCCTCTACATGATGATCTTCCTCGGCATCACGTCCGTCGTCGTGCTCCGCGGCATTCAGGGCGGCATCGAACGCGTCGCCAAGGTGCTCATGCCCGCGCTCTTCATCCTGATGCTCATCATCATCGTGCGCGGCCTCACGCTGCCTGGCGGCCTCGCCGGCCTCGAGTACCTCTTCGCGCCCCGCTGGGAGGACTTCAACGCCTCCGCGCTCTTCAACGCGATGGGCTTCTGCTTCTTCTCGCTCTCGCTCGGCGCCGGCACGATGATCACCTACGGCTCCTACCTGAGTCCCAAGGCCGACCTTCCGGGCGCAGTGGGATGGGTCGCCGTCCTCGCCATCATGTCCTCGATTCTCGGCGGTCTAATGGTGCTCCCCGCCGTCTTCGCCTTCGGTCTTGACCCGAGCGCCGGCCCCGGCCTCACCTTCGTGACGATGCCCGCCGTCTTCTCGAAGATGCCGCTCGGCCAGCTCTTCGCCGTCATGTTCTACGTCTGTCTCGTCGTTGCGGCCCTCACCTCGTCCGTCTCGATGCTCGAAGCCTGTACGGCGCTCCTCACCCGCCAGTTCAACATGCGCCGCACGCCGGCCATCCTGCTCACCGTCGCGAGCTGCACGGTCGTGGGCCTTGCCTCCACACTCTCTTTCGGCGTCTGGAGCGACGTCAAATTCTTCAACAGGACGATCTTCGACATCCTCGACTACGTCACGTCCAACGTCGGCATGCCGCTCTCAACCTTCGGCATCGCCATCGCTGCCGCCTGGGTGGCATGGCCCACGATGAAGCGCGAGCTCACGGCCGCCCGCCCCGTCTCCGAGTCAGGCCTCTGGTTCATCCGCATCATGATCGGCGTCGTCAGCCCGCTCTTCGTGCTTGTCGTCGCCGGCGGCAGCCTCTGATGACCGAGGATTCCGCACGCCGTCTCGTGTACGCGGTGCTCGCACAGGAGTACCGCGCACACAGGTCGCTCTGGATCGGCACCCTGTGCCTCGCGCTCGGCGCCGCCATGATTTCGGGCCTCGTCGTCGACGGGGCCTCCTCACTTCGAAACGCCGCGAGCATCGTCATCGTCCTCGGCGCCCTCTATCTCATGGTCCTCCTCGTACTCCGGCAGGAGCTTTCAGCCCGCTCGGCAGGTCTGCCGCCCGACGAGGCCATCGCCTTCCGCAAAGGTCTCACCTCGGGACTTCTCCGTGCGTGCGCACCCGCCGTCTTGGCTATCATTGTGTGCAGTACGGCGCTTCTCGTCCTCTGATCCTTCGCACCACGGGACGGACGCCGGCTCTCGCCCCCTGTGCGGGAGCCTCACGCAGAGGAATCAGAACCATGTCCCCCAACCGCATCATCGTCGCCCGTTTCTCCCCGACGGGCCGCACCCGCCGCCTTATGAGCATGATCGCCCAGGGCCTTGCAGGCACCGCCCTTCCCGTCGAGGAGCTCGACCTCACCGACCGCTGGGAACGCGAGGAGGCCCGCACCTTCGGCAAAGGCGATCTCGTCTTTCTGGGCGTACCCGTCTACTTCGGCCGCGTGCCCCTTCCGATGCAGTCCCTCGCCAAGTGGACGGGCAACGGTGCGGCTGCAGTGCCCGTCGCCGCCTACGGCTGCCGCGCGCATGAGGACACGCTCCGCGAGCTCGCAGCCGTGCTTCGCGCCGCGGGCTTCGTCGTGCCCGCAGGCGCGGCCTTCCCCGTCGAGCACAGCCAGTTCCCCGAGTTCGGTGCAGGCCGTCCCAACGAAGCCGACCGCTTCTCAGCGGGCGACTTCGCACGCAGGGTGTTCGAGGCGCTCAGGGACGGCACGGCGAGGTTCGCCCCCGAATTTCCGGGCGAAGGGGAGCTCCGTCCCTATCCGAAGACCGGCTTCGTGCCCATGCCCGACCCTGTCTGCCGCATGTGCGGCCGCTGTGCCGAGGTCTGCCCGATGGACATCATCGATCCCTTCAGCATGCGCGTGAAGGATCCCTCGCAGTGCATCGGCTGCCGCGCCTGCATCGACGCCTGCCCCGACAGCCACCGCAACTTCCCCGAGCCCGTCCGAGCCGCCATGGCCCAGGTGCGCGAGCGCATCCGCCCCGCCTGCGAGGCTCCGAAGTTCCCCGAATTCTTCTTCTGACAACGCATTCTCCTCCGATGACGACCAGGCATCTCACCATCACCGACATCGCCTCGACGGGCGCAGGCATCGCCTACGAGGACGGACTCCGCGTCTTCGTGCCGGGGGCGCTCCCCGGCGACGAGGTCACCGCGGAGGTCGATCCGCCCGCACGCGGCACGCGATCGAGCGTCGCCCAGTACGTGAAGATCACCCGGAAGAGCCCCTGGTGGGCCGCCTCCCCGTGTCCCGCCCATGTGGCCAGGCCCGCCTGCGGCGGCTGCGCGCTCGGCAGCCTCACTCCAGAGGGCCAGGCCGTCGTCAAGCGCGGACTGCTCGAAAGGGCGCTCGCCGAATCGGGCGTCGAAGCCCCCGAGCCCCTGCCCCTCGTCGAGGCGCCGCACGACGCCGAGGCGTTCACGCAGGGCTTTCGCAACAAGGCCGTGCTCTATCCGGGCGTCGATCCCGAGGGACGCTGGTACTTCGCGATGTATGCTCAGGGCTCGCACTTTCCCGTGCCCGAATCCTGCTTCTGCCCGCAGACGCCCGAGTGGATGGCCAAGGCCGCCGAAACCGCGGCCCGCATGCTCTCGCTCTCGGACCTCTCTCCCTGGAACGAATCGCACCGCGAGGGCGACGTGCGCACGATCGTCATGAGGGACGGCGTGGATTCAGAGAAGCCGCAGCGCCTCTTCACGCTCTGCGTGCACGGCGAGACGCCCGAAGTCAGGATCTTTGTCGGGAAGCTTGCGAAGAAGCTCATGGAGGAAGGCATCACGAGCGTCTTCCTCAACCTGCACCCGACGCCCGGCAATGCGGTGCTCGGACGCCACAGCCTGCACGTTGCGGGCACGGACGGCATCGAAACGACGATCGGGGGGCTGCGCTTTGCGGTGCGTCCCGAAACCTTCCTGCAGGTCAATCCGGGACAGACGGAGAGGCTCTACGCCATGGCGCTTGAGTGGGTTGCGCCCGAAAAGGACGAGGTCCTGCTCGACCTCTACTGCGGCGTGGGCACGATGACGCTCCTTGCCGCCCGCACCTGCGCGAAGGCCGTGGGCGTCGACATCGTCGCCGCCTCGATCGAGCGCGCCAAACTCAACGCCAAGCGAAACGGCATCGAAAACGCCGTCTTCCACGCGGGTGCGGTCGAGGACGAGCTGCCCCGTCTCATCGCCTCGGGCATCAGGCCCGCCGCGGCCATTCTCGACCCCGCCTTCAAGGGGCTCGAGGAGACGGTGCCCGCCATGCTGACGGCCCTGCCGCTCACGCGATTCGTCTACGTCTCCTGCAACCCGAAGACCTTCGCGCGCGATGCGGCAAAGTTCATCGAGCTCGGCTGGCGCATCGAGAGGCTCGCGCCCGTGGACCTCTTCCCGGGCGCACTCCACGTCGAGACGGTTGCGAAGTTCGTCCGCGACGCTCAGCCTCGGTAAAGACCTTCTCTGAAGCGCTCGGGATTGAGGAAGAACTCTAGCGCCTTCTCCTCCCTGCGCGTGCAGTAGAAGTCGGGCAGGCTGTCGCGCACGACCTTGCCGTAGCCCTTGTTGAGGATGCGAGGGTCGCAGATGACGAGCATGCCCCTGTCGCCTTCCGAGCGGATGAGGCGTCCCGCACCCTGCTTGAGCGTGATGACCGCCTCGGGCAGCGTGATCTCGTCGAAGGGACGCCTGCCCGAAGCCTCGACGGCGCAACTTCGCGCCATCATCACGGGATCGTTGGGCGGCGCGAAGGGAATCTTGTCGATCACGACGAGCGAAAGCGCCTCACCCTTGACGTCGACCCCCTCCCAGAAACTCATCGAGCCCACAAGCACGGCGTTGCCGTGCGCCCTGAACTCTTCGATGAGGCGCATTTTGGGACCGTCGCCCTGAACGAAGAGCGGATAGGGATTCCCGTTGGCCTCGAGCCTCGCCTGAAGCTCGTCCGCCGCGGCCCTCACGGCCGCGAGCGACGTGCAGAGAACGAACGTGCGTCCGCCCGCCGCGTTGATGAGCGGCCAGACCTTTTCAATGACGTTGTGCGTGTGCACCGCCGTGTTGTTCGCGGGCGGCGGCATCTGCGGCAGATAGAAGCACCCCTGTTCCCAGTAGTTGAAGGGGCTCTCCCACGTGCGCTCGACGCATTCGCCGATGCCGAGCCTCTGCTTGAAGAGGTCGAACCTGCCCGCGCTCGAAAGCGTGGCCGACGTGAAGACCCAGGCGCCGCCCTCGCGCTCTCGCATCTCGCGAAATTCCTCCGCAAAGGAAAGCGGCGTCAGGTTGAAGCGGATGCCGTGCTGGCTCACCTCGAGCCAGCGCACCTCTGCGTCCGCTCCGGAAGCCGCACCCGCTTCGGGCCCTGCTTCTCCCCCAACCTCGGCATCTCCGGCGGCTTCACCCTCGGAAGCCTCATCGGCCGCACCGTTGCGGCACTTCACGAAGATGGCCGTCCAAGCCTCCATCTGTTCCATGAGCTCGGCATGACGCTCGGCGAGCGTGTCGAGCTCATTGTCGCGGCCCTCATTGGCCCTCATCGCCTCGCCCATGGCCGCAAAGGCCGCGCGCAGGCGCTCGAAGCCAGGATAAAGCTCGCCGAAACCCTCGATCTCGTCGACATCGAGCCTCTCGCCCTCGGCAAGACCGATGCGCTGGGCGTCGAGCCTGAACTCGCGCCCCGCCTTGAGCACGCGGTCGTAGAGGATCTCCCACTCGGCGCCGTCGTTGCACTTCGTGCGGCCGAGCCTGCGGGCCTCCATCGAGACGTTCTCGACGTCATAGGTCGAGAAGCTCGTGCCGAAGAAGCTCGAGGCGATGCCGGGCAGCTGGTGCGCCTCGTCGATCACCGTGAGTGCCGCCTGCGGCAGCATGCCGTCGATCGCATCGGACTCGCGCTTGAGGGCCATCGAGCTCAGATAGAGATGGTGGTTCACCACGACGACCTGACTCTGCATGGCGTCCTCGCGGGCCTTCTTGACGAAGCAGTCGTCGTAGTTCGGACAGCGGTCCTTGCCGAGGCAGTTTTCGCGCGTGCTCGTCACGAGGGGCCAGAGGCGGTCGTCCTCGGGCACGTCGGGGAGTTCCGCTCGGTCGCCCGTGCGGCTGACCGCCGCAAAGCGCTGGATCTTCCTGAGCTTCAGATAGGAGTCCTGCTCGGGGAGCCTGCCTTCGGAGGCCGTGAGTTCGAGGCGGAAGTGGCAGACGTAGTTGGCGCGTCCCTTGAGAAGCGCGACCTTGACGGGCACGCCGAGCGCATCGCGCAGGGCGGGAAGGTCCTTGGCGCAGAGCTGGTCCTGAAGCGACTTGCCTGCCGTCGAGATGACGCAGGTCGCGCCTGCAAGAAGCGCGGGCGTCAGATAGGCGAAGGTCTTGCCCGTGCCCGTCCCCGCCTCGGCGACGAGAATGGTCTTCTCCTCGACCGCGCGGGCCGCCTCGACGGCGAACTCGCGCTGCCCCTCGCGCACGCAGAAGCCCTTGACGGCCTTCGTGAGCGGGCCCTTTTCATCAAAGGCGAGTGCAACTCGCTCGACAAGCGGCGTCGAGGCGTCCCAGAGACGCGGATTTATTTCAGCAGCAACCATCTCTTTCCTTCGACTCAGAAATACTTCTTGAGGCCGGAGTCCTTGTTCTCCCTGGACTCCTCATAGCGCTTCTGTGCGGCGCGACGCTCCTCGAGCGTCTTGTTGAAGTTCGCCTGCCGCGCCTCGCGGCTCGCCTTGCGTTCGGCGGCGGTGGCCTCGGCCTCCTCAAGGCGCTTCTTCGCCTCGGCCTGCTTGGCATTGAAGGCCGCAATGTTGGCGTCCTCCTGAGCCATGCGCTCGGCCGCCTCGGCCCTGCCCGCCTCAACGTCAGCCGCCGTACGGCCGAGATGTCCTTCAATGGGACTTGACGGAGCCTTCACGCGGCTCTTCACCCTGATGGGATCGTGGCGCTCCTCCGCCTTTCTGGCGGCCCTCGCCTGCTTTTCCTCGTAGGCACGGACGTTCGCCTCCTCAAGGGCCCTGCGCTCCTCGGCGCGGCTCTGCTTGGTCTTCACCTCCTCGGCGCGCGACTCGCTGCGGCTTTCGGGAGACTCGGTGGAGCCGCCGAGCTTCATGGGCTGCTTCACGTTCTGCTTCTGGCTTTCCTGACGGGCCCTGCGCTGCTCGACGCGGTCGAGGCGGATCATCTCGTCGGCCTTGAGGCGTACGCTACGGATCTCCTTCTCACGCTCGTGATGCAGGTCCCTCGCGTCCTTGATGCAGGCGTTAACGAGGAAGCGCGTGTGGCACCAGTCCTTCATGACGTCGAGCGCACCGTCGATCTCCTTCTGCCTGGCCGAACCCGCCTCATTGGCGGCCTTTGCATCCTCAACCGTCTTCAGGGCGGCCTCGGGCGACCAGCGCTCGTAGTAGGAGCGGTCGGCGAGCACCTTCTGCGCCGCCTCCATGCGGACCTCGAGCTCGGACTTGTCGGCGGCCGAAGCGGCGGCAGGCGCCAGCACGGCGGACGCCATCAGAGCGGAAAGAAGAAAAGTGCACGGCTTGTTCATCGGGAGAAGCCCTCGTGAAGTCTTGATTGCTGATTGAATCGGACGGCCCTTGCAGGGCGGGGCCCGCAGCCGTCCGGAAGTGGTGACAGTCTACCAAATGCAGGCGCGCAGACAGGCCCTGCGCCCGCATTCCCGCCCAAGACGGCTCGGCCCGCATTTTCCGGGAGAAAGTGCGGGCCGAAAGACCGGATCGGGTCGGGCGCGGGCGCGCCCAGCGGACTCCCGTGCGTCAGAAGACGGTCACGACCTCGTCCATGGGCAGGCGGGACTTCGGACGGGCGGCGTTGCTGTCGTCGGGCAGGCGGTAGCCGAGGCTCACGGCACAGACGGTGCGCAGGCCCTTTTCTGCGAGTCCGAGGCATTCGTCCATCTTCGCCATGTCGAGGCCCTCGAGGCAGGTCGAGTCGATGCCGCGCTCGGCGGCGGCCCAGAGCAGGAAGCCCATGGCGATGTAGGCCTGACGCGTCTCCCAGGAAAGCAGCTCCTCCTGCGTGACCTGATGCAGGCCCACGAAGTGGCGGCGTCCCGCATCGGCGGCACCCGAAGCCGCATCCTCGGTCGTCACGCGGCCGTCGGCGAGCTCCTGGGCGACGAGGCGGCGGAAGCGCTCCTCGGTGAACTCCACGGGCACCGCGAAGACGACAAGATGGCTCGCATCGGCCACGCGCGGGCGGTTGAAGTCGAGCACGGCCGGCATCACGCGGGCCTTGCCTTCGTCCGTGCCCGTCACGAAGAAGTGCCAGGGCTGGGAGTTGACGGAGGACGGCGACAGGCGGAGAACCTCCATGAGGTCCGCGATGTCGCGGTCGCTGATCCTGCGGGCCGGATCGTAGTGTTTGGTCGTGTAGCGCGTGCGCACAAGCTCGACGATGTCCATGATGTTTACCTCTTTTGAAAAGTGCCGCAGGGAGGGGCTCCCGACGGCCTGTTTTCCATTCTATGACGAAAGTCGCCTCGCGCAGAGTCCCTGCAAGAAGCGGTTGCAATCGGCCGGAAGGATCAGTCCGAAAGGATGAGGCGGATGTGCAAAACGCGGCCCGTTCTGAACGGAGCCGCGTTTTTCGCGTGGTGTCGGGCGCCCTTACGCCTCGGCGGGCACGGGGCTGCGGGTAATCCTCACTCGCTCGATGCGGTGGCGCGAGACGTCGGTCACCTCGAAGACGAGGCCCGCATCCTCAAGCCTGTCACCCTTGGCGGGGAGACGGCCCATCCTGTCGAGGAGAAGGCCCGCGAGCGTCACGTACTCGCCGTCGACGCTCATCAGGCCGTCGACGCCGCAGGTCTGCTCGACGAGGAAGAGCTCGACGCTGCCCTCGGCGCTCCAGCCGCCTTCAACCGCCTCGATCGAGAGCCTGTCGCCCTCGTCGGGGAAGTCGCCCGCAATGGCCTCGAGGATGTCGTGGGAGGTGGTGAGGCCCTGGATCACGCCGAACTCGTCGGTGACGAGCACGAGCGAGGCCTGAGAGCTCTTGATGTCCTGCATGAGCCGGATGACGTTGATCGTCTCGGGCACGGTGAGCGGCTGGCGCTCGGAAGCGCAGCGCACGAGCGCCTCGGGCGAGGGCTCCATGCCGATGAGGTCCTTGGCCTTGACGACGCCGATCACGTTCTCGAGCGTGCCGTCGCAGACGGGGAAGCTGCTGTGCGGCATGTCCTGCACGCGCTTCATGTTCTCCTCGAAGCTGCGGCGGGAGTTGAGCCAGGCAATCTCGCTTCTCGGCGTCATGATGGTCTTGATGTTGCGGTCGGCGAGCGTGAGCACGCCCTCGACCATCTGGCGCTCCTCGCGCCCGAAGCTCTCGTGAACGACGCGGTCCTCGGTCGCCTCTTCATCATCCCTGCGCGGTTGGCGAGACATCAGGCGCACGATGGCGTCCGTCGTGCGCTCGCGGAACGGCACGCGGTCGAGGTTTCTCGAGGCATTGCGCGCGGCAAGCTGGTTGAAGAACTCGATGAGGATCGAGAAGGCGATCGCGGCGTAGAGGTAGCCCTTCGGGATGTGGAAGCCGAGGCCCTCGGCGATGAGGCTGCAGCCGATCATCAGCAGGAACGAGAGGCAGAGCACCACCACCGTCGGATGACGGTTGACGAAGTCCGTGAGCGGACGGCTCGCGGCAATCATCACGATCATGGCGATCACGACGGCACTCATCATCACGTAGAGGTTGTCGACCATGCCGACGGCGGTGATGATGGAGTCGAGCGAGAAGACCGCGTCAAGAAGCAGGATCTGGGCGATGACGACCCAGAAGCCGGCCCTGCCGCTGCCGTGCTTTTCCGAGTGCGGCAGCGCCTCGAGGCGCTCGTGCAGCTCGGTCGTGGCCTTGAAGAGCAGGAAGAGGCCGCCGCCCAGAAGGATCAGGTCCCTGAACGAGAACGCGTGTCCCCAGACCGAGAAGACGGGGTCGGTGAGGGCCACGAGCCACGACATGATGGAGAGAAGGCCCAGACGCATCGCGAGCGCAAGTCCGAGGCCCACGTAGAGGGCCTTGTCCTGCTGTGAGGCGGGAAGCTTTTTCGCGATGATGGCAATGAAGACGAGATTGTCGATCCCGAGGACGATTTCAAGAACGACAAGCGTGAGAAGACCAACCCAGATGGTCGGATCAAGAAGGAATTCCATGTGCAGTTGAGAGTTTAAGCACCCGACCCGCGGATGCCCGGAGCGCGACCGAAGGCTTTCCTGATAGAGAAGCGCACAATGACGGACGCATCCGAAAAATTACCCAATTGCGGCGTAAAGCTCCGTCAGGGCGGAGATATAAGCCGCGTGTTTTTCGATGAACGCTAGTATCATATAGTATATGATTATTCGCCAAGGCTTTTCGTTCAAACTGAA
>NZ_KQ968512.1:10264-10957 GCF_001578585.1 Sutterella sp. KLE1602 | reverse complement strand
ACAGGAAAATGTCCCGCTTCGCCGGTTGTACGCGTTGGGTGTACAACCAAGGGCTTGCTTGGAACGAAGAGCGCCGAACAGCGGATCCCGCCTTCCATATCAGCTATTCGAAGCTTTGCTCCGAACTGCTGGTTTGGAAGGAACAGAATCCCTGGTTGAGGGAAACGCACTCTCAGGTTCTCCAACAGTCGCTGAAGGATCTGATGGGCGGCTTCCAGAAGTTCTTCAAAGGTCTGACGGCTTTCCCGAAGAAGCACAAGAAGTTCGTGACCACGGACTCCTTTCGCTTCCCGCAGGGCTTCAAGATTGATGAAGGACGTCGGCAGATTTATCTGCCGAGCATCGGTTGGGTCAAATACAAGCGAAGCCGCTTCATTCAAGGCAAGGCCAAGAACGTGACGGTTTCCCGACAAGCCGACGGATGGTATGTTTCCATCCAGACCGAGTACGAAATGGAACCTCCCAAGCATGCCGGCGACAGTGTCGGCATTGACATGGGATGCGTCCGTTTCTGCACGCTTTCCGACGGCACGTTCTTCGAACCGTGCGGCGCACTCAAGAAGTCGCTTAAGAAGCTCGCCAGGATGCAGCGCAGGCTCGCAAGAATGCAGAAGTTCGGGAAGAATTGGCGCAAACAGAAGGCAGCGATCGCAAGGCTACATCAGCATATCGCCAATGTCCGTCGTGATTTCA
>NZ_KQ968512.1:0-10164 GCF_001578585.1 Sutterella sp. KLE1602 | reverse complement strand
AACATGACGGCATCCGCGAAGGGAACTGTTGAGGTGCCCGGCAGTCGCGTTGCACAAAAGAGTGGTCTCAACCGTTCCATTCTCGATCAGGGTTGGGGGATGTTTTTCTCCAAGCTTGATTGGAAGGCGTTGAGACTTGGCGGACACGTACATACGGTGCCGCCGCAGAATACAAGTCGCACCTGCCCGATATGCGGCTGTGTTTCCAAAGACAATCGCAAGACGCAGGCGTTGTTCAAATGCATCTCCTGCGGACATCAGGGAAACGCGGACGTCGTGGCTGCGATCAACAGCAAAAAGCGCGGACGAAGCTCGTTAGCCTGTGGGGAGTCTGAGAGGAATGCTCTGGCTCAAGTGAATTTGGGTCGGTCTAAAAAGCCGGCGCCGAATCAGCAGCAGGAATCCACCGAAGTAATCAGCAGCGCAAGTTGCTAACGCAGTAGAGAATCTCCGTCGTTCACGGCGGAGAGAACGTCAACATATTTTCATTGGTCGTCAGTCCCCCACAGCGACCTTATTCACGGCCCAGCAACATTCTGAAAAGATCTTCATGCCGCTTACCGAACGCCTGAGCAGCCGCGTGGCTGCCGAAGCCCTTGCCCTGGCAGGTTCCGAACCGAGGGGCGTCCCCGCCGTCATCGACACCAACGTCGTGCTCGACCTCATCTACTGGGAAGACCCACATTCTGAGGACTTGAGACGAGCCCTCGAGGAGGGGCGCATCCATGCGCTGCGCTCGGGCGAGGCGGTCATGGAGCTTGCGGAGGTGCTCTCGCGCCCCGCGTTCACGGGCGACGAGGACGAGGCGGCGAGACTCGCAGCGCTCTGGTGCTCGATGAGCGTGCCCGTCGACGAGGAGAAGATCAGGGAGGCGGCCGACGTCATCACGGTCCAGTGCAGGGACCCCCTTGACCAGAAGTTCTTCACGCTCACGCTTGCGGGCGGCGCAAAGCTTCTTGTGAGCAAGGACAAGCTCGTGCTCAAGGCCGGCCGCAAGATGAAGCGATACGGCGCCTGCGCCTTCCGTCCTGAAGAGACGGCGGCGAGGCTCGACGCGCTCAGCTGAGCGCGTACTTCGCCATGGCAATGACGTTGACGATGATCCAGAGGGCCACCATGGCGAAGGCGACGTAAAGCGCACCGCGCATGAACTTTCGCAACATGTACGACTCCAAAAAAACAGAGGAAGAAAAAGGCCGATTATTTTAGCCGTTTCCACTCCGTCTGAGAAGCCCCCGTTTCGTGTCCCCCAATCCCGTCAGAACCACCTAGGGAATACACCTTAGCCTGTGCCGCAGGCCATCCGCCGAGTCTCCCTAACCGACTTGACGCGCATCAACGAACCCCGAAATCGTCCGAAACGATACGAAATACCACCAGCGCCACACGCACAGGCGTTTCCCCCGAATCTAGGCAGAATGCCCATCCCCTGAATGCGTCCCGGGGCATCTCGCGATTCCCGAACCAATTCATAGAATGAAGGCTCGGGTTCCGCCTGAGAACCTGGGACCGGGCGAATCATTATTCTTCAACCGCTTGTCCGCAGGATCGTTTCCAAGTGTCCGCATCCTGCCTCCCCGGTCAGAATCATAAGGCCCAGATTCGGACAAACTCCGCCCGAAGACTGCCCCACTTTTCAAGCAAAAACCGGAGTCATCACCGTGGATCAGACCACTCAAATCATTCAGAGCATCAACAGCCTGCTCTGGGGCATGTACGGCCTCATTCCGCTGCTCGTCGGCACGGGCCTGTACTTCACCTTCAAGCTTCGATTCGTTCAGATCAAGCGCTTCGTCATGGCCGCCAGGCACGTCTTCGGCGGCATCACGCTCTTCGGCCGCAAGGCCGACAAGGACGGCATGTCCTCCTTCCAGTCGCTCGCGACGGCCATCTCGGCCCAGGTGGGCACGGGCAACCTCGCCGGCGTGGCCACCGCCATCGCCATGGGCGGTCCGGGCGCCATCTTCTGGATGTGGATCGCCGCCTTCTTCGGCATGGCGACCATCTTCTCCGAAGCCGTCCTTGCCCAGCTCTACCGCACCCGCGACGCTCACGGCCACCTGACCGGCGGCCCGGCCTACTACATCAGCCAGGGTCTCGGCAGCAAGACGCTCGCCGCCTTCTTCTCGGTCGCGATCATCATCGCGCTCGGCTTCGTGGGCAACATGGTGCAGGCCAACTCGATCGCCGGCGCCTTCTACACTGCCTTCAACGTCCCGACCTGGGTCACCGGCATCTTCACCTTCATCATCGCCGGCTTCATCTTCATCGGCGGCATCCGTCGCATCGCCTCGTTCGCCGAAAAGATGGTCCCGATCATGGCCCTCATCTACGTCATCGGCTCGCTCACCATCATCTTCACGAACCTCGAAGGCGTGATGCATGCCCTTGAAATGATCTTCGTGGGCGCCTTCGACCCGATGGCCGCCACCGGCGGCGTCATCGGCGCCGGCATCAAGGAAGCCATCCGCTACGGCGTCGCCCGCGGCCTCTTCTCGAACGAAGCCGGCATGGGCTCGACCCCGCACGCCCACGCCGTAGCCCGCGTCAAGCACCCCGCCGAACAGGGGCTCGCCGCCATCATCGGCCTCTTCATCGACACGTTCATCGTCGTGAACATGACCGCCTTCGTAATCCTCTGCACGGGTTCGCTTGACGGCACGACGACCGGCATCGCGCTCACCCAGAAGGCCTTCACGCTCGGTCTGGGCACGATCGGCAACGGCTTCGTCGCGGTCTGCCTGCTCTTCTTCGCCTTCACGACCATCGTCGGCTGGTACTTCTTCGCCGAGCAGAACGTCAAGTACCTCGTCGGCGTGCGCTACGTCTCGATCTACCGCGTGCTCGTCCTCGCCTTCATCATGGCCGGCTCCTTCCTCCACGTCACCCTCGTGTGGGAGCTCGCCGACCTTTTCAACGGCCTGATGGCGATCCCGAACATCATCGCCCTGATCGGTCTGTCGAAGGTCGTGGGCCGCGCGCTCGAAGACTACGAGAAGAAGTTCCTCGCAGGCGAAACGCCCGAATTCGGCGAACTCGCCCCGGTCCCCGCCGACATCCCGCGCTACAACGGCGCCCCGGCCCAGGACCCCGCGCTCGAACCCAAGCCGCAGCATCACCGTCGCCTTGGCGGCCTGCGCAACCGCTTCCGCCGTCGTCCGCACAATGCGCAGGAAAACGACGCGTAAGCACGGCCCTCACCCAGACCTGAACCCCGCGCTTAGAAAAAGGACCCGCTTCGACGTTCGAAGCGGGTCCCGTTCATTCGCTTGACGGAAAGGACTTACTTGTCCTCGACCGGTTTGGATTCTGCCGACTTGGCAGGCGCCTGACTGCTCTGGCCCTTGGAACCGATGCTCTCAAGCGCCGTGCCGACGTGGTTGGCACCCTTCTTGAGGTCGGTGCCGAAACCGGCGACAGTGTTGCATCCGGCAAGCGCAACGGCGCCGCAGATCATCATGGCGGCAAGCATGATCTTCTTCATATTTACTCCTTGAAAGCGCCGCACCCGCGGCGGCCATGCGTTCAGTTTAGCCCAGCCGCAACGCTCGCGTTCGAACCTCGTACGCCTTGAGACAGTTTGTCCGCGGCGCCCGTCTCTTCCTGCCCATCTTCCTCGAGAAGACCAGCCGCCTCAATCGAACTCATCTTCTTCTGCATCACGTTCTGCCGCGTCTTCATCGCATCGAGGCTCGACTGCGCCTCGGAGAACTTCTTCTGCACCTTCGCGAAGCCCTCGGCAAACTGCAGGAACTCACCCTTGACCTCGCCGAGCACCTTCCAGACCTCGCTCGAACGCTCCTGAAGCGCAAGAGTCACAAAGCCCATCTGCAGGCTGTTGACGAGCGCCGATACGACCGTCGGCCCCGCGGGCGTGATCCGCCAGTCGCGCTGAAGCTTCTCGAAGAGCCCCGGAATCCTGATCACCTCCGCATAAAGTCCCTCGCTCGGCAGGTACATCACGGCGAACTCCGTCGTGTAGGGCGGCCTGACGTACTTGTCATGAATCGACTTTGCCTGCACAAGGACGGCCCTCTCAAGCGCCGCCCTCGCTTGGGCGGCCGCAGCCGCATCCGCCCTCGCCTCGGCATCAAGCAGGCGTGCATAGTCCTCGACAGGGAACTTCGAGTCCATAGGGAGCCAACAGGGGCCGTCTCCCGAAGCGCCCGGCATCCTCACCGCAAAGTCCACCGCCTCCCGGCTGCCCGGCACGACCCTCACCTGGGCGCCGTACTGCGCTGGCGTGAGGATGTTGGCGAGGATGGCGGCGAGCTGCGTCTCGCCGAAGGTGCCGCGGGTCTTCACGTTTGCGAGGATGCCCTTGAGGTCCCTGACGCTCTCGGCCATCGTACGCATCTCGCCCAGCCCCGTCTGCACGAGGCCGAGCTTCTCGTCCACGGTCCTGAAGCTCGCCGTAAGGCGCTCGGAGAGCGTGCGATCGAGCTTTTCCTGAACCGTCGCACGCATCTCCTCGAGGCGGGCCTCGTTGCCTGCGCGCACCTTCTCAAGGCTGGCGTCCACGCTCGTGCGGATCTCGGAGAACTTGGACTCGAGCTTGGCGCCGAGCGCTTCGCTCGCCGATGCATTCGTCTCGATGATCTTCGCGAAGCGCGCGTCCACCAGCCCCTGCAGCTCAAGGAGCTGGCGGTTCATCACCTCGCGCGTCTCGGCAAGCGACTGTCTGGCCGTCTCGTTGAGCGTACGCACCTCGGCCGCGCTCCTGTTCTGCTGCTCGGTGAGGTAGCCGGTCAGCCCCGCCAGCGTCTGCGAGACGCCGCGCTCGACGTTGAGGACCGCCTGTTGCACCTCCTGGCGCTCGCTCCTCACCCCCGTGAGGATCGCCTCAATCATCTCGTCCTGCTCGTCGCGCCGCAGGTTCTCCGAAGTCTGGATCTTCAGAAGGCGCATTTCGAGCACGAGCCAGACCACAGCGGCGGCGAGAAAGGCGCACAGGCCCGTAAGTATCAGAAGAAGCGTGTCGGTCGTCATGTCGGCATCCGGAAAAAATGCAGGGGCGCTCGCCCCGTTCGGAACGCTATCTTAGCCGAGCCTGCGAAAAGACTCATGCCTCGCACGACGCGTGCCGAGAATGCAAAAAGGCCTCCGCCTCCCGAAGGAGGAAGAGGCCCTGAATCAAGCCCTTGAGAGCGGATTACTTGGCGGTCGGGACCTTGCTGGCCACGCCTTCAACGAAGTACATCATCTGCTGGAGTTCTTCGTCGGTGGCGACCTTGCCTTCCGGAATCATGACCTTGCCTTCATTGCTGACAACCGGACCCGTGAACGGATGGAACTCGCCCTTTTCAAGCTTGGCGTAGGTGGCCTTGATGCGGGAGGCGACGTTTTCCGGAGCCTTCGGGGTCATGTCGGCAAGCTCAATCATGTGGACGTTCGCGCCGCCCCAAACCGGGGTGTTGTCCCACTTGCCGTCAAGCACCTTCTGGATTTCGTTCGTGTAGTACTCCTCCCAGCGGTGCACGACGCCGCCGAGAAGCATCGTCGGAGCAGCCTTGTGCATGGCGGAGTTGTAGGAGATGACCGGAACCTTGGCTTCTTCGCAGGTGGAGGCGACGGCCGTGGAGTTCGTGTGATGCGTGATCACGTCGGCCTTCATGCCGATGAGGGCCTTCGTGGCGTCGGCTTCCTTGCCCGGATCGTACCAGGAGGACGTCCAGACGACGCGGACCTCGATGTTCGGGTTCACGGCGCGGGCGCCGAGCGTGTAGGCGTTGATGCCTTGGAACACTTCGGGAATCGGAAGGGCGGCGACGTAGCCGAGGATGTTGGTCTTCGTCGTGGCGGCGGCGAGCATGCCGGCGAGGTAGCGGCCTTCATAGAAGCGGGCCGTGTAGTTCTTGACGTTCTTGCTCGTCTTGTAGCCCGTGGCGTGCTCGAAGTAGACGTTCGGGAACTGCTTGGCGACCTTCATGACGGAGTTCATGTAGCCGAACGACGTCGCGAAGATGATCTTGTTGCCCTGCTGGGCGAGGTCGCGGATGACGCGCTGGGCGTCGGCATTTTCAGGGATGTTCTCGATCCAGGTCACCTTGATCTTGTCGCCGAACTTCTCTTCGACGAACTTGCGGGCGATGTCATGCTGGGAGGACCAGCCTTCCTCGTTGGCCGGGCTGACGTAGACGAAGGCGACCTTCAGCGGCTCGTCCTTGGCGAAGACGGCGACCGGGGCGGCGTTGAGCGCGACGGCGGTGGCGCCGGCGAGGCAGAGCTTGAAGGCAGTACGTTTTTGCATGGATGAATTCTCCTGAAGACAGAAGTAAAAGAATCAATGGCTAGTTTAGCCAAGAAGGCAGGACATGCCTACCTTCTCGCCAGGTGAAATTCTTAGCTGCGCGGCGCGAACGGCTTGCCGAGCGAGGCGGGCACGTTGAGGCGGATCCAGGCGGGATTGCGGCTGATGAGAACCAGCACGAGAATCGTCGCGATGTACGGCGTCATGGCCATGAACTGCGGCGCGATGTCGATGCCCATGCCCTGAACCGCGAACTGAAGCATCGTGACGCCGCCGAAGAGGTAGGCGCCGACGAGCACGCGCGCGGGACGCCAGGTGGCGAACGTGACGAGCGCAAGTGCGATCCAGCCTCGGCCCGCAACCATGCCCTCGACCCAGAGCGGCGTGTAGACGAGCGAGAGGTAGGCGCCCGCAAGCCCCGCCATCATGGCACCGAAGAGCACGGCCCAGAAGCGGATGAGGCGCACGGGATAGCCGAGCGCGAATGCAGATTCGGGAGACTCGCCGACGGCTCGGAGAATGAGGCCGGGACGAGACTTGAAGAGGAAGTACCAGACGCCCGCGATCATCGCAAGCGCGGCATAGGCGAGCCAGTGCTGGGAGAAGAACGCCTCGCCGAGGAACGGAATGCCCTCGAGGCCCGGAATGCCGAGCGGAGCGCGGCCGGGAAGCGCGGCGCCCTGCAGGGACTGGCCGAGGAAGGCCGAGAGCCCCGTGCCGAAGAGCGTGAGCGCAAGACCTGCGGCGTACTGGTTGGCGCGAAGGCCGATCGTGAAGAACGCAAAGAGCAGGCCGAGCAGAAGGCCTACGCCCATGCCCGCGAGAAAGCCGAGCTCGAAGCTGCCCGTGGCATGCGTCACCGCAAAGCTCGAAACGGCGCCCATGAGCATGATGCCCTCAATGCCGAGGTTGAGCACGCCCGACTTCTCATGAATGATGATGCCGACGGCGGCGATGAGAAGGGGCGTCCCCGCGTTGAGCGTGGAGGAAATGATCGATGCGGCGAGACTCATCAGGCAGCCTCCTTCTTGAAGCCGATCCACTTGAACTGATAGAAGATCATCGTATCGCAGGCGAGTATAAAGAAGAGAAGAAGGCCCTGGTAGACGCCCGTGATCGAGGACGGAAGGCCGAGGCGGCTCTGCGCGAGCTCGCCGCCTAGATAGAAGAGCGCCATGATGAACGCGGCGGGCACGCAGCCCAGCGGCGTCAGGCGCCCCACGAAGGCGACGATGATAGCTGCGAAGCCATACCCCGGAGAGATGGTCGGGGTGAGCTGGCCGAGCGGACCCGCGGCCTCGATGCCGCCGGCAAGCCCCGCGAGGGCGCCGCAGATGAGCATCGAGATCCAGATCAGGTGACCCGGACGGTAGCCCGCATAACGGGCGGCGAGCGGCGCCATGCCGGAGATCTTGAACTCCATGCCGATCTCCATCTTGTCCATGAGGACCCAGATGCCGAGCGCGGCGATGACGGCCATCAGGGCGCCGGCGTGCAGGCGGGTGCCCTCGAGGATGACGGGCAGGAGCGCACCGCTTTCAAAGAGCGCGGTCTGCGGGAAGCCGAAGCCGTCGGGATCGCGAAGCGGCCCTTGGACGGCCCAGGAGAGCAGGAACTGCGCCACGTAGACGAGCATGAGCGAGACAAGAATCTCGTTGGCGTGGAACTTGTGGCGAAGAAGCGCCGTGATCGCGCCCCAGAGAGCGCCGCCGAGCGCAGAGGCCAGCATGACGAGGACGACGAACCAGGGGCCCGTCGTGTCGTTGCACATCAAGGCGACCGCGCCGCCCGCAATGGCGCCCGCAACGAGCTGGCCCTCGGCGCCGATGTTCCAGACGTTGGCGCGGAAGCACACCACGAGGCCCACGGAGCAGAGCAGCAACGGCGTCATCTTGACGCACACCTCGGCCCAGCCGCTCAGGCTGTCGAGCGGAGAGATGAAGAAGGTGACGAGGGCCTCGACGGGATCCTTGCCGAGCGTGGCGAAGATCACGGCGCCCGCGACGACCGTGAGCAGGAGTGCAAGCGCGGGCGACAGCCAGCGCAGGCTGCGGGCGGGCTCCTGACGCGAGGTCATGGCAATGGGGAAATTCATGCTTCGCCTCCTTCATGACCGGACGCGCCGGCGGGGCCGTCGGGCCAGAGACCGGACATCCAGCGGCCGACGATTTCAATGTTCATTTCAGACTTGGGAACGGCGGGAGAGAGATGGCCGCGGTACATGACCGCGATGCGGTCGCAGATCTCGAAGAGTTCGTCGACTTCCTCGGAAACGACGAGCACGGCCGCGCCGTCCTCGCGCAAGCGCATCAGCGCGTTGCGGATCGTGGCGGCGGCGCCGACGTCGACGCCCCAAGTGGGCTGATTGACGATGAGCACGCCCGGATTCTGAAGAATCTCGCGGCCCATGATGAACTTCTGCAGATTGCCGCCCGAGAGGCCGCCCGCATGCTTCTGCGGGGACGGGGTCTTCACGTGGAAGCGCTCGATGATCTTCTCCGTGAAGCGCAGGGCCTTCTCCTCGAGAATGAAGCCGTGCTTCACGAGGTCGTCGCCCGTGAGATAGGTGTTCGTCTGGAGCGAGATTTCGGGCACGGCGGCGTGGCCGAGGCGCTGCTCGGGCACGTAGCGTAGGCCGAGGCGGCGGCGGTCACGGGTGCCGAGGCTGCCGACGGGCTTGCCGAAGAGCATGACGCCCTCGTCGGCGACGGGGGCCTCGCCCGCAGCGACCGCCATCAGGCGCGCCTGACCGTTGCCCGAGATGCCGGCGACGCCGACGATCTCGCCCTTGCGCACGGCCACGGAGACGTTCTCGATGCCGCACACGCGCAGCGAGCCTGGATAGCTGACATCCTTCATCTCGAAGACCACTTCGCCCGGCGTGCCCGAGGCCTCGCGGATCGCGGGCGGCTCGGCGCCGATCATCAGACGGGCAAGCGACGCCTCGGTCTCGGCCTTCGGATTGACGGACGAGACGATCCTGCCCGCACGCAGCACGACGCAGCGGTCGGCGAGCTCGCGGATTTCGTCAAGCTTGTGGGAGATGAAGAGAATGGAGACGCCTTCCTCAGCCAGACGGTGGAGCGTCACGAAGAGCTTCCTGACGGCCTGGGGCACGAGCACCGAGGTGGGCTCATCAAGAATGAGGAGCTTGGGATTCGTCATCAGGGCGCGGATGATCTCCACGCGCTGGCGCTCACCCATCGAGAGCTCGTAGACGACCGCAGCGGGATCCACCTCAAGGCCGTACTTCTCGCCGAGCGTCTTCACCTCCTCGGAGATTTCGGCCGTGGAGCGGCCGGGCGGAAGCCCGAGGGCCACGTTCTCGGCCACCGTCAGCGTGTCGAAAAGCGCGAAGTGCTGGTGCACCATCGCAATGCCGCTCGCACGCGCTTCGGCAGGACTCGATACGTCGAGGGGCCTGCCGTCGAATTCGAGGCTCCCCTCGTCGGGACGCACCGAGCCGTAGATGATCTTCATGAGGGTGGACTTGCCGGCGCCGTTCTCTCCGAGGACGGCGAGCACTTCACCGGGCGCGATATCCATGTTGATGCCGTCGTTGGCAACGATCCCCGGGTACCGCTTGGTGATATTTTTCAGGCTGAGACGTGGATGCATGCTGAGGCAGGACGCAGGGTCGGGCGTCCGTGTCAAAAACTTGTTCGGTCCGGCCCCGCCGCCGCAAGGCGGGCGACCCCGGATTTAAACACGTAATTTTATCGTTCCGCAGACACGTTGTCTAACATCAAGCACCCCTTATAAAGTCGAGCCGAGAAAACCCGCGGTTTTAACTGCCGGGATGATAGGCGCTCAAATCCCCTTCGCACCAACTCGTGCGAAGTATGCGTCCTCGAAAAGGACGGTGTAGGATTGAGGTCACGAAAGCCAACATCGCCTACAAGTTCGAACTGATG
>NZ_KQ968511.1:0-808 GCF_001578585.1 Sutterella sp. KLE1602 | reverse complement strand
GCATTCGCAATACTTGGGACTGGGTTGATGTCGAGCTCGACAAGCACGATGTCGATTACATTGCACTTCATTGCGCTACCCGCAACGAATTGTCGCCGGCATTGAGAAAGCGCGGGAAGAAATGGTATCTGGACTTCTCCTTTGAGGAGAAGGTTATTCTGGATAAGGTGTCTCTTGACACGCAGCGCGTCCTGGGCGTTGATCTTGGGATCAACAATGCATGCGTGTGCTCGGTCATGGATTCAAAGGGCACTATCATCGGCAGACGTTTTAAGAAGCTGCCGGTAGAGCAAGACTCTTTGGAACGTGCCTTGCGGCGCATCAGGAAAGCTCAAAGCAACGGCGCAAAACGCATGCCGAGGCTTTGGGCGAGAGCAAAGGGGGTCAACAAGGACATCGCCGTCAAGACGGCAGGCTTCATCATGACGGTTGCAAACGAG
This sequence comes from Sutterella sp. KLE1602, assembly GCF_001578585.1. Lineage (NCBI taxonomy): Bacteria > Pseudomonadati > Pseudomonadota > Betaproteobacteria > Burkholderiales > Sutterellaceae > Sutterella > Sutterella sp. KLE1602. The sequence goes on along the minus strand of NZ_KQ968511.1, from coordinate 368 downwards.
TTCAAGGTCGACGTCATCGTCATGGAACACCTCGATCTCGCCGGGCGCAAACGTGGCTCCAAGCGTCAGCGGCTTCATCACTGGCGTGCCAAGTATGTCCAGCAGATCGTGGAGTACCAGGCACATCGTTGCGGTACTCGCATTCGTCGCGTGTGTTCTTGGAATACATCGAAGCTGGCCTTTGACGGAACCGGTGACGTTACGAGAGACACGGACAACTACAGCATGTGTACGTTCCAGACGGGGAAGCGCTATTCGTGCGACCTGTCAGCTTCGTACAACATCGGAGCTCGGTACTTCCTCAGGGAGTACGAGAAGTCCATTTCGGCAACGAGATGGCGGTGCATTGCGGCTAAAGTTCCGTCATG
>NZ_KQ968510.1:0-6437 GCF_001578585.1 Sutterella sp. KLE1602 | reverse complement strand
TCCAAAAACCCCGGTTTCGAAAGAGACCGGGGTTCTTGTTTTTCCCGAGCAGCAAAATGCGCAAGGCCCCGCCTTGCGGCAGGGCCTTCTCGTCAGAAAACGCCGGAGTGCGGCCGAGCGGGTCAGGAATCGTTCGACCGGCTCGGAATCACATGCGCTCGCCGCTGCCGATCACGGCCTCGATGACCTCAAGCATGTCGGGGCGGGCCGCATAGGCCTCGCGCAGCACGTGCATCTGCATGGCGTCCATCTCCTCGTCCGAAAGCGTCATGACGCCCATCTTGGACGAGTTGAAGAAGCCGTCGAAGACCATCATGGCGACGTAACCTCTGACGGTGTCGGCCGACGAACGGCCGATCCTGTCGTAGAGCGACTTGTACCATGCGCGGATGGGCTCGACGAGGGCGGGATGGCGCGACGAGAGGCTCAGAAGCTGCGAGCCGAGTCCGACCCAGCCGGCGCGGTTCTCCCTGAAGTCCAGATACCAGAGGCGCATGGCGGGCAGCACGGCGTCCTCGGGACTGAAGCCCGAGGCGATGAAGGGCGTCTCATGACGCTTCTCCTCGGCCTGTAGATGCTCAAGATAGTCGTCGATGAGCGCCTTGAGCAGATCGTCCTTCGTGGGGAAGTGCCAGTGGATGGCGCTCTTGGAGATGTCGAGCACCTCGGCGATCGCGCCGTGGCTCAGCTTCCCGATGCCGCTCTCGAGAATGATGCTTCTGGACGCCTCCAGAATCCGCTGCCTGCTTTGTTCGCCCTTCGTGGCCATGTGAATCTCCTGACGTTGAAACAAATCCGGGCCCGTCTCCACTCGGAGGACGGGCCCGGAGATCCACTTAAGTATAAGTCGACCAGACTTCAGCCTACGTCATCATTTGGCAGCTTCCGCACCCGCGATGCGGCCGAAGACGATGATGTCGGTGTAGGCGTTCGAGCCGAGGCGGTTCGTGCCGTGCGTGCAGCCCGTCACTTCGCCCGCAGCCCAGAGGCCGGGAATCGGCTTGTCGTTGGCGTCGAGCACTTCGGCCTTCGGATTGATCTTCAGGCCGCCCATCGTGTGGTGCACGCTCGGAACGCCTCGGTAGATCCAGTACGGTCCCGTGCTGAGGTCGACGAAGCGGCTGCGGTAGTTGAAGTCCAGGTCCTTGCCCGTTCTGGCGAATTCGTTGACGCGCGCAATCGTGGCCTTGAGGTTGTCGACCGGAATCTTGAAGAAGTCGGCGATGCCCTCGATGGTGTCGGCCTTGTGCAGGATGCCCGTCTTGGTGAAGACCTCGACCTCGTCCTGATGGTGCGTAATGGCGTGCGAGCGCTTCTCGATCTCGCCGTTGAAGATCGCGTAGCAGTACTTGCCCGTCTGCTCGAGAATGGCCTGGCTCATCACGTCGCGGCGCTGGAGTTCCTCGACGAAGCGCTTGCCTTCCTGGTTGACTAGGATGGCGCCTTCGAAGCGTGCGTCGTCGATGAGCTCGATGGCGCCCGAGTTCGGGTCGCACATCGGATAGGTCTGGATGAGGCCCATGTTGACGACCTGTGCGCCGATGTTCTTCGCCATCGTGATGCCTTCACCCATGGCGCCGGGCATGTTCGTGGTCTTGAAGCCGTCGCCGTAGAACGGGTTGGCCTCCGTGCGCATCGCAACGTTCGCGGCAAAGCCGCCCGTCGCGATCACGACGCCCTTCCTGGCGCTGAAGGTATAGCGCTTGCCGTCCATCGTGGCCTTGACGCCCGTGACGCGTCCCGAAGCGTCACGCACGAGCTCCTCGGCCTTCATGTTCGTGATGATGGGAATGCCGCGCTTCTCGGCCGCAGCGTTGAATTTGGTGATGAAGTCGAGGCCCGTGGCGCCCTTCGGAATGAGCGAGCGCTTCTTGGAGTGGCCGCCGAAGAAGAAGAGGTTGTCTTCCTGGAATTCGACGCCGATGACGTCCCGGCACCATTCGGCGGCGGGAAGCGCATTCTCGACCATGGTGCGCACGACGGCGGGATCGCCCTTCATGTCGCCGCCTTTCATTGTGTCCTGGTAATGCAGTTCGACGCTGTCGCCCTCAATGCCGAGCTTCTTCTGGACCCAGTTGCCCGCAGCGGCCATTTCCGCGCCCGAAACGAGCGAGTTGCCGCCAACGTTGGGCATCTTCTCGAGAAGCACGACCTTCGCGCCCGCGTCGCTCGCGGTGATGGCGGCCGAGAAGCCCGCGCCGCCCGCACCGATCACCACGACGTCGTAGACGTTCGTCTCAGGCACCTTCGGCGCGCGCTTGAGAAGCGCCACCGGGCCCGCGAGCGTCACGCCCGCCTTGGCTGCAGCCTCCTTCACGGCGTTCCTGAGGGCGTCCGACGAGACGGTCGCGCCCGTCACGGCATCGATGTCGGCCGTGTTGTGCTTGATCATCGCGTCCTTCATTTCGGTGAAGACCTTGCCCGCGAGGATCGGGTTCTCGTTCGACTTCCTGATGTCGATCGCCTGGATCCTGCCGCCGTCAAAGGTCACCGCAGCGATCACGTCGCCGTGCTTGCCGACGCCCGCGCCCTCGGTCGTGACGGGCGCAGCCATGGCGGGAATGGAAAGCGACGCTATTGCGAGACAGACGAGAGATTTGTTCAGTGTCATGGTCGGCTCCTCTCCGATTGGTGTGGTCATGAGGTCAATGTAGTCCAAAACTGACCTCAAGCATAGTTCCGTGTGATTGGGACTTATGCCGTCGACAGACGGTCGGATTTCTGATAAAATCACTCAACTCGTTTGCGAAAGCAGACAAAGCCATTGCCTGATGACCATAGAGAGGCGGTACCACTCCTTCCCATTCCGAACAGGACAGTGAAACGCCTTATCGCCGATGATAGTTGGTTGTATTTCCAGTGAAAGTAGGACATCGTCAGGCTCGCCATTGCAAAACCCCGGTTTCCAAGAAAGCCGGGGTTTTGTCTTTTCGGGCTTTTGTTTTTCAGACGGCCGGGCGCCCGCTCGAATGTTCTCGAAGCCCATGACATGACAAAGGGCCCGTGCATTGCTGCGCGGGCCCTTCGTCATGCTGTTTCAACCAGTCGCATCAGACGGATCAGGCGAGACCGGTGATCTTGCCGTCCTTGACGTCGATGGACATGGCGGCCGGAACCTTCGGCAGGCCGGGCATGCGCATGATCGCACCCGTCGTCACGACGACGAAGCCTGCGCCCGCATTGAGGATGAGGCGCTGGACAGGCAGCGTGAAGCCCTTCGGAGCGCCGAGGAGCTTGGGATCGTGAGAGAACGAGAACGGGGTCTTGGCGATGCAGACCGGGAGACGGTCGAAGCCGAGGTCCTGCAGGCGCTTGAGATCCTTGGCGGCGGCAGGAGCCAGTTCGACGGCGGCAGCGCCGTAGATGGTCTTGGCGATCTTCTCGACCTTTTCCATGACGGGGGCGTCGGCCTCGTACGTGAAGTTGAGCGGATGCACGTCCTCGGCAGCTTCGATCACGGCGCGGGCAACGTCGACGGCACCCTTGCCGCCGAGCGCGAAGCCGTCGGAGAGGGCCACGCGCACGCCGAGTTCGGCGCAGCGGTTGCGGATGATGTCGAGTTCTTCGTCAAGGTCCGTGTGGAAGTGGTTGATGGAGACCACGATGTTCGGACCGAAGCGCTTGAGGGTCTCGACGTGGGCATCGAGGTTGCAGAGGCCCTTCTTGAGGGCTTCGGCGTTGGGCTTGCCGATTTCGGGCAGAGGGACGCCGCCGTGCCACTTGAGGGCCTTGGTGGACGTCACGAGCACGACGGCGGCGGGGTTGAGACCGGCCGCACGGCACTTGATGTTGTAGAACTTTTCGGCGCCGAGGTCGGAGCCGAAGCCGGCTTCGGTGATGGCGTAGTCGCCGAGCTTCATCGCGGCGCGCGTGGCGGCGACGGAGTTGCAGCCGTGGGCGATGTTGGCGAACGGACCGCCGTGCACGAAGGCGAGGTTGCCTTCGATGGACTGGACGAGGTTCGGCTTGATGGCGTCCTTGAGGAGCGCGACGAGAGCGCCGCCCACGCCGAGTTCCTGAACCGTGACGGCGGAACCGTCGCGGCGCGTGCCGACGACGATGCGGTCGATGCGGGCGCGCAGGTCGTCAAGGTCCGTGGCGAGGCAAAGGACGGCCATGAGTTCGGAGGCGGCCGTGATGTCGAAGCCCGCTTCCGTCGGGATGCCGTTGGCGGAGCCGCCGAGACCCGTGACGATGTTGCGGAGCATGCGGTCGTTCACGTCCATGACGCGGCGCCAGAAGATTTCCTTGAGCTCGACCTGACCCTGGTGGCGGGCGTTGTCGATCAGAGCGGCGAGGAGGTTGTTGGCGGAGGTGATGGCGTGGAAGTCGCCCGTGAAGTGCAGGTTGATGGCTTCCATCGGAAGGACCTGCGAGTAGCCGCCGCCGGCAGCGCCGCCCTTCATGCCGAAGACCGGGCCGAGGGACGGTTCGCGAAGGGCGAGCACGGCCTTCTTGCCGAGCTGCTTGAGACCCTGGGCGAGGGCGATCGACGTGGTGGTCTTGCCGGAGCCGGCGGGCATGCCGGACGTGGCCGTCACGAGGATGAGCTTGGCCGTGTCGGGACGGGAGGCGTCGAGCTCGACCTTGGCCTTGTCGCGGCCGTACGGCTCGAACTCGGCGTCGGTGAGGCCGGCCTCGTGGGCAAGCTGGTCAATCGGAATGAGCTTGGTTGCCTGAGCAATTTCAATATCGCTGAGCATGGGATCTCCCAAAAAGGTAAATGCCTGAAAAAACTGAAAACCGATGGCCTGCGGCACGGTCCGGGAGCCTCCGGCGCTCGACCCTGAGGGAGCCTTCAACGGAGCGTCTCCTGCCGTCCAGATGGCGGGATTGAGAGAGTATGCCTCAAAAAGCCGGGACGGGTGGACTAAAACCGTAAATATTTCCGAGCGTGCGGGCAGGATGCAAAAATCCCGTCCGAACGCCTTGTTCCGGACGGGATTTGGTGAGAGCTGTCGCTTTAAAGCGGATCGCCCGTCAGCATGAGAAGACGTGCGATTTCAGCGGCGTTGTGCAGGTCAAGCTTGCGGTAGGCGGAGCCTCGGTGGACCTGGACGGTCTTTTCCGAAATGCCGTATTCGCGGGCGACCTCCTTGTTGGAGTAGCCCTGGGCGACCATGCGGATGACTTCGCGCTCGCGCTGCGTGAGCGACTCGAGACGGTTGCGGAAGTCGGTGACTTCGCGCTTGCCGCGGCGCTGGGCGAGATTGTGCGAGACGGCGTTCTCAATGGTCTTGAGGAGGCGCTGGTCGTCGACGGGCTTCTGGAGGAAGTCGATGGCGCCCGCCTTCAGGGTGTTGACGGCCATGTCGATGTCGCCGTGGCCTGAAATGAAGATGATCGGCAGGTCGCAGCCGGCTTCCCTCAGCTTGAGCTGAAGCTCGAGGCCGGACATGTGCGGCATGCGGACGTCGAGGAGGAGGCAGCCGGGGCGGATGTAGTCGTTCGAGGAAAGGAACGTGATGGCGTCGGCATAGGTCTTGACGTCCCAGCCTTCGCCTTCAATGAGGAAGGCCCAGGAGTTGCGCATTGCGTTGTCATCGTCGATGACGCGGATCAGGGGCTTGTCGATTTTCGCAGGATCGTGCACGGTGAAATCCTAGTTATTATGGTTGTGCGTGGAGCGTCCGGTTCGTCCAGGGGGAGGAGGAGAAGGCGGCGCGCGTCCGGCCATTTTTATTGAATCATGAAATGAAGCGGGATGCGGATGGAGGCTGCGCTCCCGTCCCGCAGATTTCATCTTACCCGAAATGAGGTGTTCGGGCGACAGAATCTGGCCTCTGAAAACGCAACGGCGACGCAGGATGCGCCTTCCTCTGCTAGTATGGGCAATCCTTTAGACTACACACGACGTCCATGACCGGCATTCTCAACACAACCTCATTATCCCGCGCTGCGGCGGCCGCCCTGTCGGCGCTCCTGCTCTCGGGCTGCGCCGCGCTTTCGGGCGGCGGTTCCGAGGCCATTCCCGCCGATGCGATGAAGCGCCCCGTCGACCTCTCCGTCGTCTGCGTGCTCGTCAACGAGGACGTCAAGAGCGAACCGCTCGTCAAGTCGCTTGAGACGGGCGTGAGGCGCTTCGGCAGCGAACCGAGGCTGCTCATGCCGGGCGACGGCCCGCAGGCCTGCTCCTTCGTCGTGACGTACGAGGTGAGGACGAACGCCCGCGCGATCGAGGCCGTTCGGTTCCAGACCTTCGAGAACAGCGTGCCCGCCCTCGAGGCGTCGGGCCGCGCCAATCCCGGCAGTGGCCTCACGGTCGACAATGTGGCCGCCTACATGGTCCAGCTTCTCAATCAGACGAAGAAGAGGCTCGGCGACAGGGCCGTTCTGCCCGCCGCACCCGAGCCCGCTCCGACTCCGGCTCCCGCCGCCCGGCAGCCCTGAACGGGACAACAACGGCTATTCCTCATTTAGGGTTGGAAACGACTCTG
>NZ_KQ968509.1:0-76792 GCF_001578585.1 Sutterella sp. KLE1602 | reverse complement strand
CACCCGTTAGAACGTGCCCATGCCGAGCACACAAAGAAAACCCCCGGGCCATGCGGCTTCGGGGGTTTTTCAATTTTTCACGCGGTCTGACGACCGGGCCTCTTAGCGACGGCGGTTGCCGTTCTGGGCACCGGCGGGCGGACGGCCTTCGATGTGACGGAAGGTGATGCGGCCCTTGGTCAGATCGTACGGCGAGAGCTCGAGGGACACCTTGTCGCCCGCGAGAATGCGGATGTGATGCTTGCGCATCTTGCCGTTGGTGTAGGCCACCAGTTCATGACCGTTGTCAAGTTTGACGCGATAACGGGCATCGGGCAGCACTTCAAGCACCTGGCCCGACATCTCGATGAGATCTTCCTTTGCCATATTCTTCCAAGTTGATCCGCCGGGTCCTCAAAAACAAAAAAAGGCTGCACGTCGGGCAGCAGGCGGACACGGCGATGGGTGAAACTATCGACGGCGAACGGTCGCCGTCACAAGTGCGTGATTGTAGCACTGATTGTCCTTGCAACATCGGGTTTTACCCGCAATCTTCGTCGTTTCTCCCCATACGGTTAAGGCTCGGACAATATACACTTGGCTAAAATACAGGCGGGAGTAGGGAAGACCTGCGAAAGCCCTGCTCTTGAAACACATTTTTCGGCGTGCGCTCGCCTGCGCGCCGGCGACCCTTTTGGAGAATAGAACATGAAGACGGTGCTTGTTGTTTACGACAGCCGCTCCGGCCATACCGCTCGTATCGCCCGCCGCATTTGGGAAACCATCATTGCCGAAGGCCACCAGGCCGACATGATGCACGTGCTTGAAGCCGACCGCGAAGGCGTCGACTGGAACAAGTACGACCTTGTCATCTGCGGCGCTCCCGTCCTCTACGGCGTGTTCCGCAAGCAGTTCCTCGCCTTCGTCAACCGTTGGAAGGCCGTCCTCGACGCCAAGCCCAACAGCTTCTTCAACGTGACCGTCATCGCCCGCAACCCGGCCAAGGCCACGCCCGAAGGCAACGTCTACTGCCGCAAGTTCCTTGAGAACAACCCGTGGCACCCGAAGGACGTCAAGTGCTTCGCCGGCAAAGTCGACTACCCGAACTGGAGCTGGATCGACGCCAAGCTCATCCAGATGATCATGAAGATGACCAAGGGCCCGACGGAAATGACGGCCGTCATCGACTACACCGACTGGGAAGCCGTTGAAGATTACGCCCGCCACTGCCTGACGCTCGAAGCCTAAGCCTTCCGCTCAGGTTCCGCACACGAAAAGCCTCCGGAATCCGGAGGCTTTTTGCGCATATAGGGGTTAAGTCGTGTTTTTTGACCTCGTTTTCGCGTCCTCGTGCCGCTAAACTTAAGCTAGGTGCGCTTGTCCGCCTTTCGCCGATGTTCATCAACGGCGCGGGCCATGGGAGCCAAGCCTTCCTTCGGGCGCATCCGCACCGCCGGCTCAGGCCGGCCACCATCGCAAGAATTCGAAGATCACTAAGACATGACTCAAAGCTTTCCCTGGTACAAGAGCTACCCCGCAGGCGTCCCGCACGAAATCAATCCGGACCGCTATCCGAGCATTCCGGCCGTCCTCGACGACATCGCCGCGCGCTACCCCGACAAGGTGGGGTACACCAACATGGACTGCGGCCTGACCTACAGCCGCACGGCTGCGCTCACCAAGGAACTCGCCGCCTACCTCCAGAGTCTCGGCCTCAAGCCCGGCGACCGCGTCGCCATCATGATGCCGAACCTTCTGCAGTACGTCATCGCCATGTACGCCTGCCTGCGCGCGGGCTACATCGTCGTCAACATCAACCCGCTCTACACCTCCCGCGAGGTCAACGGCACGCTGCGCGACTCCGAGGCGAAGGCGATCATCATCATCGAGAACTTCGCCAAGACACTCCAGAACGCCCTGCCCGGCACGAAGTGCGAGCACATCATCACGACCGCTGTCGGCGACCTCTTCCCGTTCTTCAAGCGCACGCTCGTCAACTTCGTCGTGCGCAAGGTGAAGAAGATGGTGCCCGAATACTCGCTCCCGAACGCCGTCGGCTTCAACGAAGCGCTTGAGATCGGCCGCCGCCACGGCTTCACCGCCCATGAGATCCACAACACCGACATCGCCTTCCTGCAGTACACGGGCGGCACGACCGGCGTTGCCAAGGGCGCCATCCTCACGCACCGCAACCTCCTCGCCAACCTCCAGCAGGTGGGCTACTGGCTTGCGAGCGCCTGCAAGGAAGGCGAGGAAGTCGCCCTCACGGCGCTGCCGCTCTACCACATCTTCTCCCTCACGGCAACGCTCTCCTTCACGCAGTTCGCCGCGAACATGGTGCTCATCACCAACCCGCGCGACATCGACGGGCTGGCCAAGGAATGCGCCAAGTGGGACTTCTCCATCATCGTCGGCGTCAACACGCTCTTCACCGCGATGCTCAACAACAAGATCTTCTGCGCCCACAAGTTCACGCGCCTCAAGGTCACCGCGGGCGGCGGCTCCCAGGTGCAGCGCACCATCGCCGAACGCTGGAAGCAACAGACGGGCTGCAACATCCTCGAGGCCTACGGTCTCACGGAATGCTCGCCCGGCGTCTGCGGCAACATCCCCGAGGCTCCGTGGGACGGCTCGGTGGGCGTGCCCATCCCGTCGACCGAAGTATCCATCCGCGGCGAAGGCTTCCGCGACCTCGGCTGTTGCCCGTCGCCCGACAAGATTCCCGAATACACAGGCGAGATCTGCGTGCGCGGCCCGCAGGTCATGCAGGGCTACTGGAACAAGCCCGAGGAGACGGCCGCCGTTCTTCGCGACGGCTGGCTGCGCACGGGCGACGTGGGCCACATGGACATGAACGGCAGCATCACGATCACGGACCGCAAGAAGGACATGATTCTGGTCTCCGGCTTCAACGTCTATCCGAACGAAGTCGAAAACGTGATCGCGAGCATGCCCGGCGTGCTTGAAGTGGGCGTCGTGGGCGTTCCGAGCGCCAAGTCCGGCGAAACCGTCAAGGCCGTCATCGTGCGCAAGGATCCCGCCCTCACCGCCGACGACGTCAAGAAGTACTGCCGCACCCAGCTCACGGGCTACAAGATGCCGCGCGAGATCATCTTCGTCGACTCGCTCCCGAAGACCGCCGTGGGCAAGATCCTGCGCCGCGAGCTCAAGGACATCCAATAATTCTGCTGCAGCCCCATGAAAAAATGCCAGTTTCCTGCGGAAGCCGGCATTTTTGCATTATCTTGACGTGCGGACTCAGTCCCGTGCGGCAAAGGCCGGATCGGCCTTGAGCACAACGGTCAGGCCCTCGAGCTCCACGCGCTCGCCGCCGCGGAGCTTCCTCGTCTTGCGAAGCTCGACCTCGCCGTCGACGCGCACGAGGCCCTCGGCGACCATCGCCTTGGCATGAGCGCCGGAGTCGGCCGCGCCGACAGCCTTGAGAAGGGCGTCGAGCGTGATGAGCTCGCCCTTGATCTGAAATTCCTGCTTCATAGAAATTCGGCGCGCAGTCCCCGGGACGGGAGAGGACGCGCCGTCCTCCTCTTCAAGTTCGGCCAGGCAGCCCGTCGGAGCGGTCCTCTTCCGAAGACAAGAACCGCCGACACTTCAACTTTCCTAACCTAAGTCAAATCCGAATGCCCCCACGACAGGCGCCGTAGTGACACAATCAACACCTTGACACCTTTCATACGTGCAAACCCTAGCACGCCGAAAGACGGTCAGAACATTTTACGGTACTTCTTTCATGCTTTCCGCCATCGCACTCATTCTGGCCTTTCAGGTCGTCGGCGAAGTCATCAGTCGCAGCGCGGGCATTCCCGTTCCGGGTCCCGTGATCGGCATGATCCTCATGCTTCTCGCCTTTTTCGTCAAGGACGATCTCATCGGCCGCATCCGCCCAACGGGCGGCGTGCTCCTATCGAACCTGTCGCTTCTCTTCGTGCCGGCGGGCGTGGGCGTCATGCGCTACGGCGACCTTTTCCTTCGCGAGGGCCTCGCCATCGGCGCCGTGCTTGTGATCTCAACCCTCATCGCCATGCTCGTGACCGCCTACACCATCATCTTCGTCGACAAGCTCGTGCACAAGAACAAGAACAAGGACTGACCATGCAGGACATTCTTCAGCAGCTCTCGCCGATCCTCGGCAATCCCGCCCTCTGGCTTGCCGTCACGCTCGTCGCCTTTATCTTCGGCCAGCATCTCTACAAGCTCACGCAGTTCAATCCGCTCTTCACGCCGATCATCGTGGCCGTCGTGAGCATCATCGTCGTGCTGCTCGTCATGGGCGTGCCCTACGAGCAGTACTTCCAGGGCGCAGGCGTCATTCACTTCCTGCTCGGGCCCGCGACCGTGGTGCTCGCTGTGCCGCTCTTCGAGCAGCGCCAGAAGCTCGTCGAGCTCTGGCTGCCCCTCACCTGCGGCCTTCTCGCAGGCAGCGTAGCCGCCATCGTCTCCGTCGTTGCCTTCGGCTGGCTCTTCGGACTCTCGGCCGAAACAATGATCTCCATGATTCCGAAGTCCGTCACGACACCGATCGCCATGGGCGTGTCCGAAGCCATGGGCGGGCGCCCCGACCTGACGGCCTGCCTCGTCGTGATCACGGGCATCTTCGGCTCCATCGTCGGCCGTCCGCTCTTCAACCTCTGCCGCATCACGTCCGACCCAGTGCGCGGCGTGACGCTCGGCCTCGCCGCACACGGCATGGGCACGAGCGCCGCATTCCAGATCTCGAACAGGGCGGGCGCCTTCGGCGGTCTAGCCATGGGCCTCTCCGGCATCATCACCGCCTTCCTTGCGCCGCTCATCGCAGGCCCCCTCATGAAGCTTCTGGGCATCTGAGCCTGCCTGCACCTCAAATGAAAGCGCGCGCCTCCTTTCGGGGGTGCGCGCTTGTTCGCTTGTTTTTCAGAGAGGCGGTCAGAGGATTACTGCGGCCACGCAGGTGATGATCACGACGCCGAGGATGTTGAGCCAGAAGCCAGCCTTCACCATGTCTCCGATCTTCAGACGGCCGGTGCCGAACACGATCGCGTTGGGCGGCGTGGCGACGGGCATCATAAAGGCACAGGAAGCGGCGAGCGCGGTGGTCACGAGGAGGCCGGAGGCATCGATCTTGAGCGCATCGGCTGAGGCGGAGATGAGCGGCATCATCGTGGCGGCAAGTGCGGTGTTCGAGGTCACTTCGGTAGCGAAGGTCACGAGGGTAGCGACGCCGGCCATCATGGAGACTTCACCGAGGCTGCCGAGGGCCGTGGCCTGAGCGCCCACCAAGGCAGCGGCGCCAGTGCTCTGCAGAGCGGCCGCCATCGTGAGACCGCCGCCGAAGAGGAGCAGCACATCCCAAGCGATCACGTCCTTGGCCGAGGACCAGTCAAGAGCGTGGATGCCGCGCTTGGAGTCGACGGGGATCGCGAAGAGCAGGAGGCCTGCAGCCATGGCGATGGTTTCGTCCTTGAGGGCCGCGAAGGGCTTGGCGCCGTCGAATTCAAGGCCGCGGATGACCGGGCCGAAGATCCAGAGGACGGCCGCGAGGACGAAGACCGCCAGAACGATCTTTTCACCGCGGGACATGGCACCGAGCTTGCGAAGCTCGTTGCGGACCCAGTCCTTGCCGCCGGGAATGCCTTCCATCTTGCAGGGGAAGAGAACGTTCACTAGCAGGAAATAGGTGGCTGGGAGCAGCAGGAGCGCAACCGGAAGGCCGATCTTGAGCCAGTCAATGAAGCTCACGGTCTCGCCGTAGGTCTGTTCCATGAAGCGGACGTAGATGCCGTTCGGGGGCGAGCCGATCACGGTGACCATGCCGCCGATGGAGGCCGCGTAGGCGATGGAGAGCAGCACGGCGATGCCGAAGTTGCGTTCATCCTTGCCGATGACTTCGCTCTTCTGGGTGGAGCGCACGACGCCGAGCACGGCGATGGCAATGGGAACCATCATGGCGGCAGTCGCCGTATTGGACACCCAGGCGGAGAGGCCGGCAGTGGCCAGCATCAGGCCGAGCACCATCTGCTTGGGCTGGGTGCCGAAGAGGCGCAGCGTCAGCAGTGCGATGCGGCGGTCAAGGTGCCAGCGGTGGATGCCGGCCGCGAGCAGGAAGCCGCCCAGGAAGAGGAAGATCGTCCCGGAGGCGTAGTTGCTCATCGCAGCCTTGGCGGACGTGATCTGCAGAAGCGGATACACGACCAGTGGAATCATTGCGGTCGCCGCAATCGGAAGCGCTTCGGTAAACCACCAGATCGCCATCCACACGGTCACGCCCATGCAGGCGCGGCCCGCATACGGGAAGGCGGTTTCAACGCCCTGGGAGTTGATGTAGCTTTCAGGCAGAAGGAAGTAGGTCAGCAGCCCCAAGATCGGGCCGGCGACGAGCGCCAGAAGCTTGCCCCTGTTGGACATGGCGCCGATTTCAATACTGGATTCGGTCATGGTTGAACCCTCAGTTAATGTTGATCGAATCCCGCCTACCGATCCGTGAAATCGTAAACGAGTTCTGTTCGGTTGATAGTAATCAAGCCCGAAACCCTTTTCAACGACACATATTCAAGGGATAACCCGCAAAACCAGGTCACATATTTCACAATACGAAAGCGCGTTCCGCATTGTGAAATTAACCCCCAAGTCCGAGGGGTTTTACCTAAGTCGGACGCCGTACGTCGATTTTCAAGGTGTTGCGACGATTTTGAAAATCTATCCGTTTGTTTGATTCAGTCTGCGCGACGGGGAAAGAGCGCATGCACGCAGTCGGCAGTCCGCCTGTAGGCGCTGCGGCCTGCGGACTGTCCCAGAGGCAGCATGACGAGGTCGTTGCGTCCGACTTCGGAGGCACACCTGTCAAGGGGGCCCATCAGGGCCTTCTGAGCGGGGTAGCCGGCCGTCATGAGCTCCCAGTCGTCGAGGGCCTCGACGAGCGCGTTTCTGAGCACGCGGCTGAGCCTGCCGTTGTAGATGCGCGTGAGTACGGTGTCGCAGGCCGTGCCGAACTCCGCGTAGTAGCGGTGCGCGTCGCAGGCGCTGGACTCGGCCGTCGTCAGCAGGGCCGTGCCGACGGACACGCCTGCAGCGCCCATGGCCAGAAGTGCGTTCACCTGCTCGGCCGAGGCGATGCCGCCCGCCGCGATGACGGGCAGCCCCGTCGCGCGGACGGCGGCGGGCACGAGGGACATGAGACCGACGAGAGCGTCCTCGGGATCCTCAAACGAGAGGCGCGGGCCCGCGGCCTCCGCTCCCTGAACGATGACGGCGCCGCAGCCCGCGGCGCGCAGGACCTTGGCCTCACGGAGCGTCGTGGCGGTGCCGATGTTGACGATGCCGAGTTCGGCGAGCTTCTCCTCCTCGGGCTCGCGGAAGCCGCCGAAGGACGAGATGACGGCTGCGGGCCTCACCTCGAGCGCCGCATCGAACTGCTCGAAGAAGTCGGGGCGGGTGCAGCCCTCGAGATCGTAGCGTTCGGCATAGGAGGCGCCTTCGCCTGCGGGCAGCTCGAGCTCCTCGAGCAGCATCGAGACGGCGTCGCCGAAACGCTCGAAGCGTTCCGCCGCATCCGCGGGCGCGTCGACGGGCACAGCAAGGTTCACGGCGAAGGGCTTCTGCGTGAGCTCCTTCACGCGCGCGGCAAAGGCGCGGATCTCGTCGGGAGCGAGACCGGCGGCGGGAATGACGCCGAGACCGCCCGCCTCGGACACGGCCGCCACGAGCTCAGGCGTGGCAATGCCCTCCATCGGAGCATTGAGGAAGGGCACCTCGATGCCAAGAAGTTTCGCAAAGCGGGTGCACGATTCGTTCGTCTGAGACATAATTGCCACGATCTCCTAATTAATGAATTCAAGGGTACGTCCCGATTCTATCCCGACTTACCGACCATATATACGTATGTCCAAGAAAACCGTCGTCATCGGCCTTTCGGGCGGCGTCGACTCCTCTGTCAGCGCCTGGCTCCTCAAGGAGCAAGGCTACAACGTCATCGGCCTCTTCATGAAGAACTGGGAGGACGACGATGACAGCGAATACTGCTCCTCCCGTCAGGACTTCATCGACGCGAGCGCCGTCGCCGACGTGATCGGCATCGACATCGAGGCCGTCAACTTCGCGAAGGAATACCGCGAGCGCGTCTTCTCCGACTTTCTACGCGAATACAGCGCAGGCCGCACGCCCAATCCCGACGTTCTCTGCAACGCAGAGATCAAGTTCCGCGCCTTCCTCGACCATGCCATGGCCATGGGGGCCGACCTCATCGCCACGGGGCACTACGCCCGCGTCCGTCACACGGACGACGGCGTCCAGCTGCTGCGCGGCGTCGATCCCGGCAAGGACCAGAGCTACTTCCTGCACCGCCTCACCCAAGAGCAGATCTCCCGCGTGATCTTCCCCGTGGGCGAAATCTGCAAGACCGAGGTCCGCCGCATCGCCGACGACCTCAAGCTTCCCAATGCGAAGAAGAAGGACTCCACGGGCATCTGCTTCATCGGCGAGCGTCCGTTCCGCGAGTTCCTCAACCGCTATCTGCCTACCCAGCCCGGTCCGATCCGCATTCCCGACGGCACGGTCGTGGGCGAGCACATGGGCCTTTCCTTCTATACGCTCGGCCAGCGCAAGGGCATCGGTGTGGGCGGCCGCCACGACTCCACGGGCGAGCCGTGGTTCGTCGCGAAGAAGGATCTTGCCACCAATACGCTCTGGATCTGCCAGGGACACGATCACCCGTGGCTTCTCGCGCACGAGCTCAAGGCCGTCCATCCAAGCTGGATCTCCGGACATGCGCCCGAGCTTGACGCCGAGCTTACGGTGAAGACCCGCTATCGCCAGCCCGACGATCCCTGCAGACTCGAGTACGTCTCCGAAAAGAACTTCACGCTTGGCTTCGACAAGCCTCAGTGGGCGGCCACGCCCGGCCAGAGCGCCGTTCTCTATCAGGGCGACGTCTGCCTCGGCGGCGGCTTCATCGACACCGTGAAGCACTGACCCGTCGCCGTCCCGGCCGCCATGAGTCACACGCTCGACAGACATGGCGGCCGCAGGCAGGGCACGACAGCCGCCCCTCAAACCAATTCCAACCACGACCCAACCATCACATGCAGACAACCGACCTCAATCCGCTGGCGCAATGGCTGTGCCACGAAAGGAAGAAACACGGCGGTGTCCGCCAGCACCTCGCCGACAAGCTTGGCATCAACTCCACCACCCTCAGGGAATACGAGATTGGCCGGTACGCCCCCCATCGCGCACATTCAGAACATCCTCGGTCCCGCGCCTGAAGACGTGATCGAATGGGTGCACGACCGAGCGCTCCACCCCGACACCAACCAGCGCAGGTCATGCGATATCGACCGTACACCTTTCGAAAAGTGGATTTACGACAACTGCCAAAAGCTCGGCCTCAACCTTGAGAAGTTCGCTGCCAGACATGGCGTGCATTCCACCACCCTCGGGGACTACGAGGTTGGAAAGGCAAACATTTCGGACGTCAAGCTCATGGAGCTGGTCCGGATGTACAGCGTACCCGAAGCCTACGAAGAATGGCGCAAACTGCGCCATCTCTCCGGACAGGATCCTCGAAGCCATTCAGGAGACCTCAATGACGGCCTCTGCCGCTTCGGCATCCTCCTGCGCACACTGCGAAAGGAACTGGGAGTGAGTCAAAGAGAATTGTGTCGCGCGCTCGGCAAGGACAGCAAGTACATCTGCAACCTTGAATATGGATACACCCGTGTCACCCCGGAGATCATCCTGCGGATCGCCAACTATCTGAACGTGCCCGAGAGAATTCCCGATTTCTTCGCTGCGGTTGACGAAGACGACAACTAGGCGACCGAGCAGGGCCTCGACGACAGTCATCTGAGCGAACAGGGGCTTCGTGCACGCGAAGAGCGCAGGGCAATGGAACTGTCTCAAAAGGAGCTGGCGGAAATCGAGGGCGTCACGGCCAAACAGATCTGCAGGCGCGAGACCGAACGCCTGACTTGGAAGGCGAAGATGAAGGAAGAGAAGAACAAATGAGGCTTGACCTCCTTCCGACGCCCGCCTGAAACAAAAAAAGCGCAGCCCTTGCGGGCTGCGCTTTTTTGGGTACTGCATCAGAGGGAGGCAGCTCAGCTGCGATCCTTTTCCATTTCCTTCGCAAGCAACTTCTTCATCTTCGCCTTGCCGAGGAAGTGACCGATGAGGATCACGAGCGCCGCACAGCCCACGGAGAGCGGGTAGTGCATCATGAAGGCCTGTTCGGGCCAGCGCGTCGTGACGAACACGTCGGAGGCGATCATGCCGCCGGCAATCCAGCCGAGAAGGCCTGCGCCGAAGTAGATGATGGCGGGGAAGCGGTCGATGAGCTTCAGGATGATCTGGGAGCCGAAGACGATGAACGGCACCGAGACGAGCAGCCCGAAGATGATCAGGAGCGTCTGATGGGTCTCATGAGCCTGCTGGGCGGCGCCCGCAATGGCGATCACGTTGTCGAAGCTCATCACGAAGTCCGCGACGATGATGGTCTTGATGGCGCCGATGAGCTTGCTGCTGCCCTCGACCTTTTCATGATCGCCGTCCTCGGGAAGCAGGAGCTTGGCGCCGATCCAGACGAGAAGCGCACCGCCCGCCACCTTGAGGAACGGGAGGTCGAGAAGCATCACCGCGCAGGTGATCAGCACGACGCGCAGGGCGATGGCGCCGGCCGTGCCCCAGAAGATGCCCTTGTTGCGCTGGCTCTCAGGCAGGTTGCGGCACGCCATGGCGATCACGACGGCATTGTCGCCGCCGAGAAGAATGTCGATCATGATGATCTGGCCGACCGCAGCCCAATGCAGGTTGGCAAGCAGATCGAAGAGATATTCCAAAATAGCCTCCGTGGGAAAATCTCAAAAACAGGTAGCCGATGATTTTAACAAAAGCAACAGGAAAAAACTTGAAATCCCCCGCCTCGAATCCGCTTCAGGACAGGGATCGGGAGCCCATTCGAACAATGAGCCGGCAAACAAATCGCTAGGCCATGTCGTCAGGCGGCTCGACGGCGCCCTTGAGCACCCTGCTGATGGCGCTCATGCCGAATCCGCGGTACATCATGAAGCGGATCTGCCTGTCGCGCTCCTTCCTGTCCGCAGGCAGCTCTCCAAAGCGCCTTGCCCACAGCCTGTAGGCCCTGACCTCCTCGGGCTCCTCGATCTCGTCCATCGCAGCATCGACATGCTCGCCCGCCACGCCGCACTGGCGCAGCTCCCGCCTGATGCGGGCGTCTCCCATGACCCTTGACCTTGAGCGGGCGCGGCTTTCGGCAAAGCGCGCGTCGGAAAGATAGCCCGCGCCCTCGAGCCTGTCGAGCACGCGCCCAACCTCGTCCGGATCCTCATCCTCCGACAGGGAGCGGCGGAGCTTCGCCTCAAGATCCCGTCTGGAATACTCGCGGCGGGCCAGCGAGCCGATCGCCCTGACGAAAAGACTCGGGCGCTCCTTCTTCGGACGGGCGGCCTTCTTCTGCGCCTGCCGGCTCTCGAGCTCCTCGGGATCGTTGCAGAAGTCGTCGTCACTTTCATAGGTGCTCCGCTGGCGGCGCGGCAGCACCTTGGGCGCCGTGCGAACGATGCCCGAGGCCTCGTCGACGCCCGTGACGATTTCGCCGAGCCCCGAGCTGCGCCCGACGCGCCTGACGGCGGGCTCTTCGCTGCGGCGCACGGGAGGCGTCTCCAAAGGAAGCGCACGTGCGGGTTCCGCGGCGGACCGCACGGCCTTCTCTTGCGAATCAGCGGGCACGAGTCCGTCGTCACCCCAGACGAAGAGCTCGCCTTCCTCCCAGTTTCTTCCCATTTCCCTTCTCCCACGGATCATTCACGGAAAAAAAGGGGACGGTCCTCCATGTCCGGACCCCCCCCTTTTCCCTGAAGCCGTTCTTCAATCCGGTCCGAAAACCGGCTCTCCATTACAGATCTATGTCGGCGTCGGCCAGCGGCAGATCATCCTCGGGCATGCCCTCGTCATCACCGTCGACGGCGGAGATGCTCTTGAGGTGGATGCCCTTCATCTCGCGGATCTTCTGCTCGACCTCGCCGCAGACGTCGGGATGCTGCTTGAGGAACTCGCGCACGTTCTCCTTGCCCTGGCCGAGGCGCTGGCCGTTGTAGGAGTACCAGGCGCCGGACTTCTCAAGCACGTTGAGCTCGGTGCCAATGTCGATGATCTCGCCGTAGCGGGAAATGCCCTCGCCGTAGAGGATGTCGAACTCTGCCTGCTTGAACGGAGGCGCAACCTTGTTCTTGACGACCTTGACGCGGGTTTCGTTGCCGATCACCTCGTCGCCCTTCTTGATGGCGCCGATGCGACGAATGTCGAGACGCACGGAGCTGTAGAACTTGAGCGCGTTGCCGCCCGTCGTGGTTTCCGGGTTGCCGTAGCCGCCGATCTTCATGCGGATCTGGTTGATGAAGATCACCATGGACTTCGTCTTGGTGATCGAGCCCGTGAGCTTGCGCAGGGCCTGGGACATCAGGCGGGCCTGAAGGCCGGGCAGCGCGTCGCCCATGTCGCCCTCAATTTCGCTCTTGGGCGTCAGCGCGGCGACCGAGTCCACGACAATCAGGTCGACGGAGCCCGAGCGCACGAGGGCGTCGGTGATCTCAAGGGCCTGTTCGCCCGTGTCGGGCTGGGAGATCAGAAGGTCGGAGAGCTGCACGCCGAGACGCTGTGCGTACTGGACGTCGAGCGCGTGTTCCGCGTCGATGAAGGCGCACGTACCGCCGATCTTCTGCATTTCGGCGATGACCTGCAGGGAGAGCGTCGTCTTGCCGGAGGATTCGGGACCGAACACCTCGATGATGCGACCGCGGGGCAGACCGCCCACGCCGAGCGCAAGGTCAAGGCCCAGGGAGCCCGTGGACACCGTCTCGATGTCCTCGACTTCGGCGCCGTCGGCCATGCGCATGATGGCGCCCTTGCCGAACTGCTTTTCAATATTGGCAAGCGCGACGCTGAGCGCCTTCTTGCGTTCTTCCCCTTCGCAACGACCGGGGCGGGTCGGATTCGCGGACTTGGCAGCCATGACGGACTCCTGTCTCAAACAATCACAATACTAAATATTTATGAATGCACGATAATCAATTTACATCTCGAATGGCAGGATCATTTCACTAGCCTCGACGCACAAAGGATCATCCGCTTCACCTGCAAGACGGGAGTTTTGAGCACCCTGCCGCCTTGTTCGTTACCGTCATGATGCCTGAAAAAATCCCGCTTGCCAAGGTCTACTTTGTTGGTGTTTACCCTAACAAAAAACACCTTTACATTCTATTTACGGGCGCGGAATGATTGCCTTAGGCGACAGGCTCACCAACTTTTTTTTCATGCACTATTGACAGGTCCGGAAGGCACGTGCATAATTCGTTTCCTCAGTTAGTTGTTCACGTCGTTTGTGACTCATCTGCGGCAAACGGGTCGTTAGCTCAGTTGGTAGAGCAGCGGACTTTTAATCCGTTGGTCGTGGGTTCGAGTCCCGCACGACCCACCACAACTATCTGCGGACAATCTGGAATGGGAACGTAGCTCAGTTGGTAGAGCAGCGGACTCTTAATCCGTCGGTCCAGGGTTCGAATCCCTGCGTTCCCACCATTCCTTCTCTGTCCGATACAATCTGCTTGTGTGGGAACGTAGCTCAGTTGGTAGAGCAGCGGACTCTTAATCCGTCGGTCCAGGGTTCGAATCCCTGCGTTCCCACCACACCTCCCAATGATCCTGCTGACAGATGGTCCGCGGGATTTTTTTTTTCGTTCCTCTCTTCCCTTCCGGCGGTAATACCTCAAGCATCCGCCCATTTCCCCGCGCTTTCGCTCCCTTTGCGCCGCACAACAGGTAAACTGTCCGAACCTTCCCCTTTGCGATTCATACGCACATAGAAAAATGATCAAGCTTGACCACATAACCCAGACCTACAAGACGCCTGAAGGTCGGGAGTTCAAGGCCCTCGACGACGTGTCGATCGAGATCCGCCCCGGCGAGATCTTCGGCATCATCGGCCGCTCCGGCGCCGGCAAGAGCACGCTCGTGCGCTGCATCAACCTTCTCAACCGCCCGAGCGAAGGCACCGTCACGGTCGACGGCAAGAACCTCACCGAGCTCTCCGAAGACGAGCTGCGCGAAAGCCGCCGCAGCATCGGCATGATCTTCCAGCACTTCAACCTGCTGAGCTCCCGCACGGTCTACGACAACGTCGCGCTCCCGCTCGAGCTCGTCGGCACGCCCAAGAACGT
Source organism: Sutterella sp. KLE1602 (assembly GCF_001578585.1). Taxonomy (NCBI): domain Bacteria; kingdom Pseudomonadati; phylum Pseudomonadota; class Betaproteobacteria; order Burkholderiales; family Sutterellaceae; genus Sutterella; species Sutterella sp. KLE1602. Next base: position 62,591 of record NZ_KQ968509.1, on the reverse strand, counting down.
CATCCGCGAAAAGGTCGAGCCGCTTCTCAAGCTCGTCGGCCTCACCGAACACGCCCACAAGTATCCGTCCCAGCTCTCCGGCGGCCAAAAGCAGCGCGTCGGCATCGCCCGCGCCCTGACCAACGACCCCAAGGTCCTTCTCTCCGACGAGGCCACCTCGGCCCTCGACCCCGAGACGACTGTCGCCACCCTCGCGCTTCTCAAGCGCATCAACAAGGAGCTCGGCCTCACGATCGTCATGATCACACATGAAATGCAGGTCGTGAAGCAGATCTGCGAGCGCGTCGTCGTGATGAACTACGGCAAGATCGTCGAGCAGGGCAAGGTCGTCGACATCTTCATGTCGCCGCAGCACGAAACCACGAAGGCCCTGATCGGCAACGTGATGGCCCGCGACATGCCGGCCTCCATTCTCGACCGCTTCCGCAAGGCTCGCGAAAACCATCCCAACAGCGACGCAGTCTACCTGCTTCGCCTCGCCTTCTCGGGCAACGAAGTCACGCGCCCCGTCATTTCCGAATGCTCGCGCCGCTTCAACCTCGACTTCAACATCCTCCGCGGCACTGTCGACGACGTCCAGGGCCAGACCCTCGGCTCGCTCACCGTACTCATCGAGGCCGAAAGCAGCGTATTCATCGAAGCCGTCAACTTCCTGAGGGAGAACGGCGTGGTCGTTGAGGAGATCAATGATGTCAAGTAATCTCATTCAGATGATCTGGGACTCCTTCCTGGAGACGATCATCATGGTCGCCATCTCCGGCGGCATCGGCGCCCTCGCGGGCATTCCCCTCGGCATCCTGCTCTTCGTGACGGACCGCAAGTCCTTCCTTCCGATGCCGGGCTTCAACGCCGTTCTCGGCACGGTGATCAACGCTCTCCGCTCGGTGCCGTTCATCATCCTGCTCGTGGCGATCATTCCGTTCACCCGACTCATCGTCGGCTCCTCGATCGGCACGGCCGCCGCCATCGTTCCTCTGACACTCTCGGTGGCGCCCTTCATCGCCCGAATCGTCGAGACGAGCCTGCGCGAAGTGGACAAGGGCCTCGTCGAGGCCGCCCAGTCGATGGGTGCCACGAATATGCAGATCATCACGAAGGTCCTGCTTCCCGAAGCCATGCCCGGCATCGTCGCGGGCCTGACGATCTCGATCATCAGCCTGATCGGCTACTCCGCCATGGCCGGCGCCGTGGGCGGCGGCGGTCTCGGCGACCTCGGCATCCGCTACGGCTACCAGCGCTTCATGCCTGAAGTCATGTGGACCGTCGTGATCGTGCTGATCATCCTCGTTCAGGGCATCCAGAGCTTCGGCGACTGGATCGTGCGAAGGATCTCCCACAAGTAAGCTCAGCAGGACACTGCAGAAGGCGCGCTGCTCGAAAGCGGCGCGCTTTTTTTCAATCCCTCGTGTTCCATCTCCCTCAAACCGGGCGGAACATCAGGTGTTTTCCGTATGCCGGTGTGCGGTAATCAACATACCTTCAATCTCCCCGACGGCCCCCTGCACCCGCGTGCATAATGCCGCCATGCCCCGCCTCGGGGCGGTTCATACCCGAAAAGGACATTCCGAATGAAACGCCGCACCCTTGTCGCCGCCGCAGGCATTCTTGCCATTGCCGGCAGCATTCCGCTCTCCGCGCTCGCCGCCGAAAAGACCATCGTCGTCGGCGTCACCGCAGGCCCGCATGCCGAAATCATGGAAGTCGTCAAGAGGATCGCCGAAAAACAGGGCATGAAGATCCGCATCGTCGAATTCAACGACTTCGTGTAGCCCAACGCGGCGCTCGTCGCGGGCGATCTGGACATCAACTCGTTCCAGCACAAGCCCTACATGGACCAGCAGAACGAGGACCGCGGCTACAAGCTCGCCTCCGCCGCCCCCACCATCACGTTCCCGCTCACCTACTACACCCGCAAGGGCTACAAGACCCTTGCGGACCTTCCCCAGGGCGCCCGCGTCGGCATTCCGAACGATCCGACGAACGCCAACCGCGCCCTGCACATGCTCGAGGAACAGGGACTCGTGAGACTCAATCCGAAGGCCGGCATTCGCGCCACCGTCCTCGACATCATCGATAACGCCAAGAAGCTCCGCATCATCGAGCTCGACTCCGCCCAGCTGCCCCGCAGCCTCAAGGACCTTGATGCCGCCGCCATCAACGCGAGCTACGCCGAGCCCGCAGGACTCACGCCCGCCAAGGACGGCATCGCCCAAGAACGCCCCGACGGCCCCTACGCCAACATCCTCTGCGTCCGCGCCGAGGACCTCTCCAAGCCCTGGGTCGCCAAGTTCGTCCAGTGCTACCACTCCCCCGAAGTCAAGGCATTTGTAGAAAAGCGCTTCAACGGGGGCATGATCTGCGCCTGGTGATGCTAATATGCAATGAACAAACACACCCTCGTTTTTCATAAGCATTACCTATCGCCACAATGGATCAAAACCACAACTCCGAGACGGCGCCGCTTTCCGATGCCGCCGTCAAGTTCAACTCTGTTCTGACGTTCGCTCAGGGCTTCGCGCTCGTTGCCATCGCCGTCGCCGCCCTGGTCGGCATCTGCTCCTCGATCTGGAGCATGGTCGAGCTTGAGAAGGCCAGCCTCGGCGACCTGCTCCTGCTCTTCCTCTACATCGAGATCCTCTCCATGGTGAAGGGCTCCGCGCTCGGCACCCGCGAGATCCCGATCCGCACGCCGGTGGCTCTTGCCATCGTGGCCGTCGCCCGCTACATCGTGGTCGACGTCGAGCACATGACGCCCGCCTTCATGCTCATGACCGCAGGCGCCATTCTGGTTCTCGTCTGCGCCCTCTGGGTGCTCAGCCACGTGCGCTTCCGCCACTGAGCGGCAACGTCCGGCGCATGCCGCCCGAAGAACGGCGGCATGCTTTTATGGTAGAATTCCAGACCTGTTGCGGGTGTAGCTCAATGGCAGAGCAATAGCCTCCCATGCTAAAGACGAGGGTTCGATTCCCTTCACCCGCTCCATATTCCAAGGATCCCGCCTGAGCGTAAGCTGCGGGATCTTTTCGTATCTACCGCCGCCCCGTGCGGCCCGCCCCTGCTCCGCACCATGGAAAAGAACTGCGAAAAGCCCGAGTTGACGCCTGAAGAACTCGAGGCGCTCAAGAAGCGCCACATCCGCTCCTTCGTCATGCGCCGCGGCCACATCTCGGCCGCCCAGAAGCGCGCCCTTGACGAGTCGCTCCCGCAATACCAGATCGAGTACGCCCCCGAGCTTCTCGACGCCGACAAGGCCTTCGGCCGCCACGCCCCGCTCGTTCTCGAAATCGGCTGCGGCATGGGCGAGACGACCGCCGCCATCGCGCAGGCCCACCCCGAGGTCAACTTCCTCGGCTGCGAGGTCTTCGTGGCCGGCGTCGGCGCGCTTGCCAAGCGTCTCGACGAGATGTCCCTCACCAATGTGCGCATCGTCCGCCACGACGCCGTTGAAATCGTGCGCGACATGATCGCCGAGAACTCCCTCGACGGCGTGCACATCTACTTCCCCGATCCCTGGCGCAAGGCCCGCCATCACAAGCGCCGCCTCGTCGCCCAACCCTTCATCGGACTCCTCGCCTCCCGCATTCGTCCGGGCGGCTACATCCACTGCGCCACGGACTGGGAGAACTACTCCGAGCAGATGCTCGAAGTGCTCGAGGGCGAACCGCTCCTCGAGAACCTCCACGGCGCCGGCAACTTCAGCCCCGTGATGGGCAACCCGCTCTGCGAGCGTCCCCGCACGAAGTTCCAGGCCCGCGGCGAACGCCTCGGCTACGGCATCTGGGATCTGGTCTACATCCGCAAGCAACCCGCTCCCTCTGCGTCATAAAAAAAGCGCGCCTTCCCGGAAAAGGCGCGCTTTTTTCTTGAGCCATCGGCAAACGGCGATCACCAGCTCACCAGCCCCGTCGCCCAGGTAAGGAGGATCACGCCGCCGAAGATGATGCGGTACCATCCGAAGCCGCGGAAGTCGTGCCTCGAAACAAAGCGGATGAGCCAGTGGACGACGACGAGCGCAGAGAAGAAGGACACCACCGTTCCGACCGCCAGTCCCGGCAGATTGGCGGCGACAAGCTGCTCGCGCGCCTGCCAGAGGTCCCAGACCGTGGCGCCGAAGATCGTCGGAATCGCGAGGAAGAAGGAGAACTCGGTCGCAGCCTTGCGCGAAAGCCCGAAGATGAGGCCGCCGATGATCGTGGCGCCCGAGCGGCTCGTGCCGGGAATCATCGCGAGACACTGCGCGACGCCGACCTTGAGCGCGTCCTTCCAGTCCATGTCGTCCATCTCCTTCACGCGCGGCTCGATGCCGAGCTTCTCATGACGATGCTCGACATAGAGGATGATGAGGCCGCCGATGACCAGCGCCGTCGCCACGGTGAGCGGATTGAAGAGATAGGTCTTGAGAAGATCCGAGACAAGAACGCCGACGACGGCAGCGGGGAGGAAGGCCACGAGCGTATTGACGACGAGGCGCTGCTGGACGGGCTCCGAAAAGAGACCACGGAGGACCCTGATGATCCTCTTCCTGTAGTACCAACAGACCGCAAGGATCGCACCCGCCTGAATGGCGACGACGAACGTGTCTGACGTTGCATCCGTGAATCCCACGAGGTCCGCCGCCACGATCAGATGCCCAGTCGAACTCACCGGAAGGAATTCAGTGAGGCCTTCGACGATGCCGAGGAAGGCGGCCTGCAGCAGATAAAGCCAGTCGAACATTGAGCGTCCTGTATCGGAATGGTGAAAAGCGCCCATATTGTCGCAGATACGACGCACGGACACACTTGAGGGAAACAAGCCGTTACGGCTCTCGAGCCCTGCAGGCCAAAGCCCGCTTTGTTAAGATAGCGCCATCATCAATCCTCAACCGGAACTCCAGAAATGGCGAACGAAAAACAGATGGACAGCGAGCTTATTGAAGAGCTTCAGCAGCGCCTTGAAGCGCTCAACAACGAAGGCGTGATGGATGCAGGCGTGATCGACGGCTTCCTGACCGCCTATGCGCTCAACCCCGAGCACCCGAGCAAGCACGACATCTACCCCTACATCTTCAGCGAGGAAGGCGATCCCGCCACCCTGCCCGAAGACGACCGCATCCTCGAGCTGCTCGACATTCGCCTCAACGAAATCCAGGCCGCGCTGGCCGCCAAGGGCGGTCTTGATCCGGTCATCTTCCCGCTCGTCGACGACAACGACGAGATCATCACCGACGAAGAGGGCATCGAAGCCCTCGAACCCTGGGCCTCCGGCTTCTTCTTCGGCATGATGCACTGGCGCGAGGACCTCATCGCCGACGACGAGATCAACTCGCTCGCCACGCCGATCATCCGCAACATCTCTCCCGACGACTTCGAAACCCCCGAGGAAGCCGAGCAGTTCGTGCAGGAATACCGCAGCGGCGAGATGCCGAAGAACCTCGAGGACGCCCTCTACGACCTCGTCAAGGCCGTCTTCGATCTCAAGCAGCTCGTCGATCCGAACAAGCCCGTCGTGCGCGAAGAACCCCGCGTAGGCCGCAACGACCCCTGCCCCTGCGGCAGCAGCAAGAAGTTCAAGCAGTGCTGCGGTAAAAAGTAAGCCTTACGTCCAGTGACTGACGAAAGGGACGATCCTGCACGGACCGTCCCTTTGCTTTTTTCGGCCAGATCTTTTTCAACCTTCCTCTCTCAGCCCGCGAGCAGCTTCGGGAGGAAGCGCGCGGGTTCGAGCTTCGCGGCGAGCGATCCGGGCAGCGCCTGCACGTCGCCCGTCACGTCCGCCGCCACGTGCCTTGCGCACGCAAGCCCCCAGGTGAGCCCGCGGGAGCCGAAGCCCGCGCAGATCCAGAGACCAGGCGCCCTGGGAATCGATCTCGCTTCGGGCACGCCCCTGAAAGCAAGCCCCTCGAGCTCGGCGACCGTCCAGCCGCGGCCCGCAAGCGGCATGCGGTCGGCGGGTACGGCTCGGACGCCTTCGTAAAAGCCCGCGGCCAGCACGTCGGGGCGACGCCCCGTGAGCTTGTCGAAGGTGGACAGGTTGTGCTCATGCGCCTCCTGCACCGCAACGTCGGGCGCCTCGCCCGGCTCGTACGTGGCGCCCACCGCGCAGAAGCCTTCCGTTCGGGCTACGTATCCGTCACCCGTGAGCGCACACCTGAGTTCAGGAAGATCCGTCTCCCTGAGGAGCGATATGCGTCCGTAAAGCGGACTGAGTCCCATCGTGCCGCGTGCGAGGCCGAGCACGCAGGGTGTGGCAAGCGCGGCGCAGACAACCGCCTTCGGAGCGCGGGCAACGACGACGCCCTGAGCCGACACGGCCTCCCACAGCCCCTCTCGCCTGCGAAGGCTCACGGGCATGTTCGTGAGCACCTGAGCCTGCGCCGCCTCAAGCATCCTTCTGGCAAGACGTCCCGCATGCACGAGACCGGCCTTCGGGTAGAGCCAGCCGCCGCGCGAGAGTGCAAGTCCCGCCCGCTCGGACGCCTCCTCCCGCGTGAGGAGCGACGCGAAGTCTCCCGGAAGATGCACGGGACGGCCATAGGCTGCGGCCTCCCGCCACTTTTCGTACTCCTCCTCGGACGAGGCCGCGTCAACGACGCCCTCGGGAATGAAGGCGTCGGGGAAGTCTCGAAGCACCTCCGTCATGGCCTCAAAGCCCGCTCGCGTGAGCTGAAAGAGCGGCGAATCCGACGCCTGCCAGTGCGGATGAATGAGTCCCGCATGAAGGGCCGAGGCGCCGCTGCCGGGCACAGGCCCCGCATCAACGACCACGGCACGACTGCCGCGCTGAGCGAGCTCCCATGCCGTCATGGCGCCGGCAAGCCCCGCACCCACGATCAGCACGCGCTCCGAAGCGCTGCTTCCGCCCCCCTGTTGTTCCTGCTGCTCTTCAGGAGCCTTCCGTGCGCTCCTCAGGCGCCACGACTCTCCGTCAGGCTCAAGAAAACCCGGCGCGCGTTCAAGCGGCGCCGTCGTGACGAGACGGGTTCGAGCCCCCATCAGACGTCTGAACCCGCCGTTGATGTCCTCGGGCATCGAAACGAGCACGTCGGGCACGGTCGTCGTCTCCCTGAGGGCCGCAGCGGCGGTCTCCGCCCTGACGAGGACGAGTCTCGTCCCGCCGCAGGGCACCACGTGGAGTCCCGGCATTGACGCAAATCCCGAATCTCCGGGAACTAGTCCGAGCGCCTGCGCGACGTCCTCCGCCGTCTCTTGCGCCACGGGAACGAGCACGGTGCGGACTTCGCAGGGCTCCAACGGTAAAAGCCTCTGCCGCACGAAGTCGAGCAGAGGCTTTTTCGCAGATGTCAGCAGATGAACGGTCATCGCATCGGCCCGGCCTTTCGGCCGGGCGCATTTCCTCATCAGTGCTTGAGCGGCTTGAAGCGAAGGCGCTTGGGCTGGCAGGCCTCTTCGCCGAGACGGCGGCGCTTGTCGGCTTCGTACTCGTTGTAGTTGCCGTCGAAGAATACGACGCGGGAGTCGCCCTCAAAGGCGAGGATGTGCGTCGCGATTCGGTCGAGGAACCAGCGGTCATGAGACGTCACGAGGGCGCAGCCCGCAAATTCGAGCAGGGCCTCCTCGAGGGCGCGCAGCGTTTCGACGTCGAGGTCGTTCGACGGTTCGTCGAGAAGCAGCACGTTGCCACCGGCGAGAAGCGTCTTGGCAAGGTGCAGACGGCCGCGCTCGCCGCCGGAAAGGCTGCCGACGAGCTTCTGCTGGTCGCCGCCCTTGAAGTTGAAGCGGCCGAGATAGGCACGGCTCGACATCGAGAACTTTCCCACCTGCAGGATGTCCTGGCCGTCGGCCACGGCGTCGAACGCCGTCTTGTCGTTCGGGAGCGAGTCGCGCATCTGGTCGACGGCGGCAAGCTTGACCGTGGTGCCGATCTTGATTTCGCCGCTGTCGGGCTGCTCGCGGCCCGTGATCATCTTGAAGAGCGTGGACTTGCCGGCGCCGTTCGGACCGATCACGCCGACGATGGCGCCGGCGGGGATGCGGAACGACAGGTCGTCGATGAGCAGGCGGTCGCCGAAGCCCTTGGAAACGTGGTTGAACTCGATCACGTCGTTGCCGAGACGCTCGGCGACAGGGATGAAGATTTCATTCGTTTCGTTGCGCTGCTGGTACTCGACGCTGGAGAGCTCCTCGAAGCGCGCAATACGGGCCTTGGACTTGGCCTGACGGCCCTTCGGATTCTGACGGACCCATTCAAGCTCGTGCTTGATGGCCTTCATGCGGGCGTCTTCCTGACGCTTTTCGATCTCAAGGCGCTTTTCCTTCTGGTCAAGCCAGGAGGAGTAGTTGCCCTTCCAGGGAATGCCTTCGCCGCGGTCGAGTTCGAGAATCCATTCGGCCGCGTTGTCGAGGAAGTAGCGGTCATGGGTCACGGCGACGACGGTACCGGGGAAGCGGTGCAGGAACTGCTCGAGCCATTCGACGGATTCGGCGTCGAGATGGTTCGTCGGTTCGTCGAGCAGCAGCATGTCGGGACGAGAGAGCAACAGGCGGCAGAGCGCGACGCGGCGCTTTTCACCACCGGAGAGGTTGCCGATCACGGCATCCCAAGGCGGAAGGCGCAGGGCGTCGGCGGCGATCTCCATCTGAGTCTCGACGTTCGTGCCCGCAGCGGCGATGATGGCCTCAAGACGGGCCTGCTCGGCAGCAAGGGCGTCGAAGTCGGCGTCGGGATCGGCATAGGCGTCGTAGACGGCGTTGAGCTTCTCCTGAGCCTGCATCACCTCGCCCATGCCCTCCTCGACGGTCTCGCGGACGGTCTTGGCCGGATCAAGAGCGGGTTCCTGCGGCAGGTAGCCGATGTTGATGCCGGGCATCGGGATGGCTTCGCCCTCGATGTCCTTGTCGACGCCCGCCATGATCTTGAGGAGCGTGGACTTGCCGGCGCCGTTGAGGCCGAGGACGCCGATCTTGGCGCCCGGGAAGAACGAGAGGGAAATGTCCTTAAGAATCTGACGCTTCGGCGGGACGATCTTCCCGACGCGGTTCATCGTAAAAACATACTGGGCCATGGTTTGATGACTACTCCGGACATGACGAAGGCGGCCGGAGAACGAAGGATTCGTCCGAACGCAACGTGCATGAGCTGATAAGGGAAAAAATGAGGCGCGGACCGACGGATGCCGGACGCATGGAATGTGCCGCTATCTTAACGGAAACGGCGGGGCTTGGCGACAAAAAAGCCGCGGACTCTGCCGCGGCTCTTGTGAGGGTTTGCTTCAGACCTAGTGCTTCTTGAGGCCGAAGTAACCCCTGAAGATCCAGAACTTTCTTAGCCCGTTGATGCGCTCGAGCTCCTTTCGGCGCTCCTCGCCCATCATTTCAGGCTGGAACTGAAGCCATTTCTTGAGGGCGCCCGACATGTCGAAGTCCTCGAGAAGGCGACGAAGGAAGCCCGGCATCCAGCCCGTGTAGAGCGAAGCCTGGAAGTCGATGAGGCCGGGCGAGCCGTTGGGGCGGATCATCACGTTGCCCGTTCCGCGCACGTCGAGATGCACGACGCCGCGCGCATGCATGGCGCGCAGGAGCTCCTCGAACGCCTCAAGATAGGCGGGCGTGACGCGCTCGGGTTCGCGGCCGATGTTCGAGCCCTCCATGAAGAGCACGGCCATCGCCTCGCGGTCGATGCGGAAGGACTCCTGGGAAACGCCCTCGACGCCGCGCAGGCGCGCGAGAATCGAAAGCTCTCGCCTCAGCAGGAAGGGCGCGATGAAGGTGCGGACCCACCAGGGACGCGCGGAGAAGTCCTTCACGGTCCAGGAGCGTCCGTCAATCTCCACGCGCGTGACGACAGCGTTGGCCACGCGGCCGTTGCGCAGGAGCTTCGTCGGAGCCTGTGCCAGATCGGCACGGGCAAAAGGCTTGGTCTCGGTCATGAGGTATCCCGGAGAGGCCGCCCGAAGGCGGCGCGTCCCCTGACGTCATCAGGGCATGGCGATGCCACTGCCGGCGGCAGGCGGCGCCTGGAAGCCCGGCATGCCCGGGGTGACGATCTGGCTGGCGGCCTCGCGGCGCATGGCCTGAAGCTTTTCGATCGTGTCGCGCACGCCCTGCTTGGCTGCCTCGCCGTAGCCGGCGACGGCTTCGGCAAGCGTTTCGGCCTTGATCTCAAAGGAAATCGGCAGCGGACCCATCTGGGTCATGATCTGCGTGTCGCCGAGGAAGAGGAGCGGACGGTTCGTGTCGCGCTCGCCGGAGTCGAGAATCGGCGTCAAGACGTGGATGGTGCCGACCTTGCGGTCCGTCACGACCTCTTCGCGATAGAGGCTGGCCACATCCATCTGGGTGTTCATGGCATCAATGCTGTCCTGTGCGGGCATAAGACTCTCCGAATGGCCGCAGGCGTTGCGCCGGCGGCGTCATGTTCCAATCAATATCCAATCAATGGGAAGCCGGCGGCAGGCCGCCGGCGTCGCGTCGAAATTGTACAGAAGTTGACGGGACGGTCCGCAGGGCCGTCCCGAAGGCGTCGTCAGATCAGCGGTAGACCATGACGGGAATCTGGGAGTGCGTGAGCACCTTCTGGGTTTCGGAGCCGAGCAGGACGGCCGCGAAGCCCTGACGGCCGTGGCTCGCCATGAAGACGACGTCGCAGTCGTGCTTCTTGGACTGTTCGATGATCGCCTCGGCGGGCGAGAAGCTCTTCACCATGAGGGTGGTCGAGGGCACCCCGATTTCATCGCAGCGGCGCTTGGCGTCGGCAAGACGGTCCTTGGCCTCGGCGGTCACGCGCTCGTCGTACTGCTCGATCGATTCCGGACGGTATTCGGAAAGATTCGTGTAGGAGTACGGCTCGACGACGGTGATGAGCACGAGCGAAGCGCCGAGAGACTTGGCAAAGCGGGCGGCGCCCTCCACGGCCTTTTCCGACATCGGCGTGCCGTCGGTCGGAACCAGAATGCGCTTGTACATGATGTTGAGATCCTTTTTACTCTGTTTTTCCATGGCGCCGTCCTGCGCGGGACGACGCATATCCTTTCATTGTAGGCGGATTCAGTCTGCCGTGTTTTGAGCGCCCGCAATATCGTTGATCACGATTCCCGCCAGCCTGAGGCCTGCGGAACCCGTCACGGAGACGAAGGAGCCGAAGCCGATCCGGCTGCCGGGCTCGGCGCCGATCGCCTCCAGACTGTCGGCGCCGGGCTGCCTGAGAGGCTCCGTGCTGTAGACCGCGGGAATGCCGAAGAGCGTCGAGCGGCCGTCGGCCGAACCTGCGGGGAAGCCGTACTCCTTTCTAAGAAAGGTGCGTAGCTTCCCGAGAAGCGGATCACCCTTGACGCGCGCGAGGTCCGAAACCTCGATGCGCGAGGGATCGATGCGCGCGCCTGCGCCGCCCGCGCAGACGGTCCTCACGCCCATGCCGCGGGCCGCCGCATGCAACGCGGCCTTTCCCTTGAGGTCGTCGATGCAGTCGACGAGCCAGTCGCAGTCGGACGGAATGACCTGCACCGCGTTCTCGGGCGTCACGAAGACCGTCTTCACCTCGATGCGGCAGTCAGGATTGATGAGCAGGCAGCGCTCCCTGAGCACCTCGGCCTTCGCGCGTCCGTAGGCGCCCTCAAAGGCGGGCAGCTGGCGGTTCGTGTTCGAGAGCGCCACATCGTCGCCGTCGATCAGCGTGATGCGGCCCACCGACGTGCGGACCAGAGCCTCCACGACCCAGCTGCCGACGCCGCCCAGCCCCACCACGGCCACATGCGCGCCGGCGAGGCGCCTGGCGCCCTCCTCGCCGAAAAGACGGCCCACGCCTCCGAATCGCCTCGGGTCAGTCGTCACGCTCATATCAGTTCTCCATTTGTCCGAACAATTAGATTTTTAAAATGTGAGTGAAGTTTTCCGAGAGGCTCAATTTCGTTTTTTATTGCTTTAGAGCAAGAAAACGACGGTGCGGACGTCTTGGCTTTGATGCCGCCGCAGTCGTTTCAGAGTACATTGTCCTCAAGGACGGAAGTTCTTCGCCACCGCGAGTGTAAAGCACGGCGACGGCAAAGAACAACGTGACCACCGTCCTGCAAAGATCCTCAGGAGGTTATATGCGCATTCTCGTTCCCGTTGACGGCAGTGAAAACAGCATGCACGCCGTGGAATTCATCGCCAGCCGCACCACGCTTCTCGGGAGCAATCCGGAAATCGAAGTCCTGAACGTTCAGCTTCCGCTTCCGGCACGCGCCTGCCGACTCGTCGGCCAGGACTCCCTGACCCGCTACTATGAAGACGAAGCCGCCAAGGTCTTCGAACCCGTGCGCGCCGAGCTCAACAAGGTCGGCTTCCAGGCAGGCGAGGCCTTCCTCGTCGGCGAAGCCTCCGACAGCATCGCGGCCGAAGCCGAAAAGTTCGGCGCCGACCTGATCGTCATGGGCTCCCGCGGCCAGACCGCTCTTCGCGGCCTCTTCTTCGGCTCCGTCTCGAACGGCGTCCTCGCCAAGTCCAAGTGCCCCGTCCTGATGCTGCGCGACAAGGCCGCGCCGCAGTCCGACGCTCTCAAGGTCGGCATCGCGGTCGACGGCTCCAAGTACGGCCGCGCCGCCGTGCGCTACGCCCTCAAGCACATCTCGCTCTTCGGCACGGGCGCACAGTTCTACCTCATCAACGTGGTGAGCGACTACGCCGGCGCCGTGATGCCCGACATGGCCGGCATGGCCCTGCCCGCACTCTCCGAAGAGGAAGTGCTCGAACTGCAGAAGGACGAGTTCAATGAAGCCGTTGAGCCGCTGCGTCCGCTCTTTGCCAAGGCCGCCGTCGCGACCAAGGAAATCTGCCTCGTCGGCAACGCAGGCGACGAAATCGCCGCCTTCGCGAAGAAGAAGAAGCTCGACCTCGTGGTCATGGGCTCCCACGGCTACGGCCGCTTCAAGGCCGCCGTCATGGGCTCGACCGCAACCCGCATCGCCGCCACGGGCGACGTTCCGCTTTTGATCATCCGTCAGGCCTGACGGCCTGAGCGCAGCGGGCGGTTCCTGCAGGATGCCACCCGCCGCTGAAGATAGCCGGCCTCTGGCCGGCTATCTTTTTCCACCGGCATACGCCCTGGAGCACCTGCAACACAGGCATTTCGACGAACGGCACGCCTGACCATCCCCGATTTGCGGGATGTCGTAGAATACCTGCATGTTCCGCCGGGCAGCGTCTCAGCCGCCCGGCGCCCCACCTCTGCGACCCTGACAAATCCAAAGATGATTACTCTCACCGAAGAACAGTTGAGTTCTAGCGGCACGACCGCCGCGGGCAAGGACTCCAAGAAGTCGCCCGCTTCCTCCGGCCGCAGGCTCGACACCTCCGACCTCCAGGAGGGCAGGGGCAGCCGCCGTTATGTCAACGGCACGTTCCCCCGCGAACAGGACCGCGACTCCAAGTTTTCGAGCTCCGCTCCCTCAAGTCGCATCCGCGTGCTGATCGCCGCGAACAGCAAGACGGAGGCCCGCTCCCTGAGCGCCATGCTCTCGGACCGCAACGAGTTCATGGTCGTCGGCACCGCCACGACCTTCAACGAGCTTGACGCCACGCTGCACCTGCGCACCGACGTCGACGTGCTCGTCACCGACGTCGAACTCGGCGGCGCCACGGTCTTCCCCATCGTCGAAAAGGCTGTCACGCTCCGCCCGAACCTCAACGTGCTCTGCTACACGAACCGCAGCGAGCCGAACTTCATCATGAACGCCATCCGTGCGGGTGCGCTCGGCTACGTGCTACGCAACTCCCAGGAAAGCCTGGACAACTGCGTGCGCCTCATCAACGGCGGCGGATCCCCGATGTCCCCCGCCGTGACCCGCCACGTCCTGCGCGCCATGCAGATGAAGAAGAACTCCGAGCCGCTCGTGGCCGCCACGAACGACGCGCCCGACATCTCCACCCGCGAGCGCGAGATTCTCGAGCTTCTGGCCAAGGGCATTCCGTTCGCCGAAATCGGCACGATCCTCATGATCTCGCCGCACACCGTGACTGCGCACATCAAGAAGATCTACCGCAAGCTTCAGGTCCACTCCCGCGGCGAAGCGGTCTACGAGGCCAGAGCCCTCAACCTGATCAGCGACAGCTGACGACGGGCTCCATACGAAAGGAGGCCGGCGTGCCAAATGCACGCCGACCTCCTTTCGTTTCAGTCAGGGAAAAAGCCGCCTCAGGCCCTTTCAGCCGTCCAGCGGCCCGACTTACCGCCGTCCTTCTTGAGAAGGCGTATGTCGGTCATCACCATGCCTCGGTCGACGGCCTTGCACATGTCGTAGATCGTGAGCAGGCCGACCTGCACGGCCGTGAGCGCCTCCATCTCGACGCCCGTCTTGCCGTAGCATTCGCAGCGGGCCGTGCACGTCACGGCGTGCGTCTTCTCGTCAAGCTCGAAGTCGACCGCCACGCGGGTGAGTCCGATCGGATGGCAGAGCGGCACGAGATCCGACGTGCGCTTGCTGGCCATGATGGCCGCCACGCGCGCAATGCCGATCACGTCGCCCTTCTTGGCCGTACCACCCGCGACGAGCTCGAACGTGGCGGGCTGCATGTGGATGCGGCCGCAGGCCACTGCGATTCGGTACGTCTCGGACTTCTCGCCGACGTTGACCATATGGGCCTGACCGGCCTCGTCAAAGTGTGTCAGTTCGCTCATTTTCGTTACCTTTGATCCTGTAAGGCGCCCGAAAGCGGGGCTCCGGACGCGTCCGCCCATTATGATAGCGGTCGGGACCTCCATTTTGTCTGCACGATGCGCAGGCGCGGCGCACACTGTCCGCTCCTCCGCCCCAAAGGAATTTCGATGAACTTCAAAGCGTGGGTACTTCTCGTCTCGGCCATGACGACCGCATGCCTGCCCGGCACGGCACTGTCGGCAGGCCAGACGCCGCTCGACCTCAACCTGCCGAGTCTGGGCACCGTCGCAGGCGCCGAGCTCTCACCCGCCGACGAATACGCTCTCGGCGCGCAGATCATGCGGCAGGTTCGAGCCGACCCCACCTACATGTCGGACCCCGAAACGAGCGAATACCTCAACAGGCTCGGCTACCAGCTCGTCAGCAACGCGAACACCTACACCTACCAGTTCTTCTTCTTTCCCATCCGGGACGCAACGCTCAACGCCTTCGCGCTTCCGGGCGGCTACATCGCCGTGCACACGGGCACCATCATCAACGCTCAGAACGAAAGCGAGCTTGCAGGCGTCATGGGCCATGAAATCGGCCACGTCTCCCAACGCCACATCGCGCGCATGATCGAGGCCCAGAAGGGGAACATGGCCCTCACAATCGGTTCCATGCTTCTGGCCATTCTCGCCGCACGAGCGGGCGGAAATTCGGGCGGTCACGCCGCCGCGGCCGTCGCCATGGGCTCCCAGGCCGCCATGATCCAGTCCCAGCTCAACTACTCGAGAGACGCCGAACGAGAGGCCGACCGCGTGGGTCTGCAGACCCTCTACAACGCAGGCTTCGACCCCAAGGGCATGGAGAGCTTCTTCGAGCGCCTCCATTCGAGCAACCGCTTCTACGAATCGGCCGCCCCCGCCTACCTCTCCACCCATCCGCTCACCGTCGAGCGAATGGCCGACATGGAGAACCGCACCCGCAGCATCCCGCCGCGCCTGCACCGCGACAGCCTCGACTTCAAGCTGATCCAGGCGCGCCTTGAGGTGCTGCAGGAGACGCGCCACGACGGCTGGTACAAGGTCAGGAAGGAATTCCAGCGCCGCCTCAAGACCTCCTCGGGCATCAATGAGGCCGTGCTTCACTACGGCCTCTCGGTGGCGGCCCAGAAGCTGCACGAACCCGACGAGGCCCTCGTCGAGGCGCGCCTCGCCATGAAGGCGGGCAAGAGCGCCATTCTCGTGCGCAATCTCACGCGCACCGAGTACGACGCCGCCCGCACCGCCGCCGACAAGAGAAAGGCCGTCGAGGACGCCCGCAGCGCCGTCGATCGCTTTCCGCTCTCCACGATGATTGCGGAAAACTACGTCGACCTCCTCTACAGCCAGAACGAGCATCAGAAGCTCATCCACTTCCTGCGCAGCAACACCGCGATAAGCCAGGAGAGCTCCAACTACCATGCACTCCTCGCACGCTCCTACGAAAAGCTCGGCAAGAAGAGCCTCCAGTACCTGCACACGGGCGAGATGTACGCGCTCTATGGCTCCACCGAGGCGGCCGTCTACCAGATGACGCTCGGGCAGAAGGCCGCCGACGGCGACTTCTACACCATGAGCCAGATCGACGCACGCCTGCGCGAACTGCGCGAGCAGCTCCTCATCGAGAAGGAGCGCGCCAAGTGATAGGCCCCGCAGGCGCCTGCATCAGGACCCGAAAGCGTGCGAAAATACCGCAACCGCCTTCCCCGAGGGGAAGGCTCAACCGTTTTTACCCATTCGAAACAGAATCATGGCTATTGAAGACTATATGACCGTTGCCGAGCCCACCGATGAGCTCATTGAAACCGATGCCGTCGTCGTGGGCGCCGGTCCCGTCGGCCTCTTCCAGGTGTTCGAGCTCGGCCTGCTCGAAATCAAGTGCCACGTCATCGACTCGCTTCGCAACGTCGGCGGCCAGTGCATGGAGCTCTATCCGACGAAGCCCATCTACGACATTCCCGCCGTTC
This sequence comes from Sutterella sp. KLE1602, assembly GCF_001578585.1. Taxonomy (NCBI): domain Bacteria; kingdom Pseudomonadati; phylum Pseudomonadota; class Betaproteobacteria; order Burkholderiales; family Sutterellaceae; genus Sutterella; species Sutterella sp. KLE1602. The sequence continues at coordinate 46,029 of NZ_KQ968509.1, read as the reverse complement.
CCGTCTGCTCCTCCTACGAGCTCACAGAAAACCTCCTCAAGCAGAACCATCACTTCGGCCCCGTCTTCCACCTCGGCCAGGAAGTCACCCGCGTTGAAAAGCAGGAGGACGGCCGCTTCTACGTCGAGACGAGCACCGGCACCCGCTTCATGACCAAGGTCGTGATCATCGCCGCCGGCGTCGGCTCCTTCCAGCCGCGTCCGCTCCGCGTCAAGGGCATCGAGAAGTTCGAGGGCACGCAGCTTCACTACAGCTGCAAGGATCCCTCCGTCTTTGAAGGCAAGAACGTCGTCATCTGCGGTGGCGGCGACTCCGCCCTCGACTGGACGCTCAACCTCGTGGGCCGCGCCGAAAGCGTCGTGCTCGTTCACCGCCGCGACGGCTTTCGCGCCCAAGCCGCCTCCGTCGCCAAGATGAAGGAACTGTGCGAGAACTGGGAGATGCAGTTCGAAGTGGGCCAGGTCACGGGCTTCAACGAAGCCGACGGCAAGCTCACCGAAGTGCTCGTCGCGGGCGCCGACGGCGTCACGCGCCGCATCCCGCTCGACCATCTGCTCGTCTTCTTCGGTCTGCAGCCCAAGCTCGGCCCGATCGAGAACTGGGGCCTCGAGCTCGACCGCAAGCAGATCGTCGTCGACACCGCCCGCTTTGAGACGAACATCCCGGGCATCTTCGCCGTGGGCGACATCAACACCTACCCCGGCAAGAAGAAGCTCATCCTCTCCGGCTTCCACGAATGCGCCCTCGCCGCCTTCGCGGCCTGCGACTACGTCTTCCCGGAAAAGCGCGTGTTCCTGCAGTACACGACCACGTCGCCGAAGCTCCACAAGGTACTCGGCGTCGAGACGCCGAACTTTGACGAAGACTGATCGTCTTTGAGTCCAAGGACTCCATGGACAGAGGGGACGGCCCTGCGGCCGTCCCCTCTTGCTTTTTCGCCTGCGAAGACCCGCGCTCAACGCGGGCCTTCGACGCCGTTTTCTTTCGATCAGTCGTTCACGACGCGGATGCCGGGCATCTTGGCCGTGTAGTCCTTCGTGATGCGGGCGAGAGCGCCGGCGACCTTCATCGCCATCTCGCGGTACATCAGGGCCTCCTTGCCGTCGGGCTCGGCGGCGACCGTGGGCAGGCCGCTGTCGGCCTGTTCGCGGATCTTGGCCGAAAGCGGAAGCTCGCCGAGAAGCGGCACACCGTACTGCTCGCTCATGCGCTTGGCGCCGCCTTCACCGAAGATGTGCTCGACTTCGCCGCAGTGCGGGCAGATGAAGACGGACATGTTCTCGATGATGCCGAGGATGGGCACATTCACCTTCTGGAACATGCGCAGGCCCTTCTTGGCGTCGATGAGCGCGATGTCCTGCGGGGTCGTCACGACGACGGCGCCCGTGAGCGGCACCTGCTGCGAGAGCGTGAGCTGGATGTCGCCCGTTCCCGGAGGCATGTCGACGATCAGGTAGTCGAGGTCGTGCCAGTTCGTCTGGGTGATGAGCTGCTGCAGGGCGCCTGCGGCCATCGGGCCGCGCCAGATCATCGGATCGTCCTCCTCGATCATGAAGCCGATCGAGTTGATCTGCAGGCCGAGGGATTCCATCGGCTCCATCGTCTTGCCGTCGGCGCTCACGGGCTGGCCGGAGGCGCCGAGCATCTTGGGCTGGGACGGACCGTAAATGTCCGCATCAAGCACGCCGACGCGGGCGCCTTCGTGCGCAAGCGCGAGCGCGAGGTTGGCGGAGACCGTGGACTTGCCGACGCCGCCCTTACCGGAGCTCACCGCAATGATATTCTTGACGCCGGGCATGACGCGAAGCGTGCCCTGCACCTTGTGCGCGATGATGTTCTGCGTGACGCTCACCTCAACGGAGGCGGCACCTGCGGCGCGGACGGCCTCGCCCACGGCCTGACCGACGGCTTCGGCACGGTGCTTGGCGGGATAGCCGAGCTCAATGAACACCTTGACGTTGCCGTTCTCGTCGGTTTCGGCGCTCTTGAACATCTTGCCGGACACGTAGTCGGTGCCGGTGACAGGGTCGATCAGCGCGGAAAGGGCGCTCTTGATCGCTTCCGTGGAAATGGTCATGGGATTCTTCTCCGTTGATGTCCGCGCGCATCGCGCGTGTGGTTATGCGGATTTTACGCGCCGATCCTTTGATTTTCCTGAAAAGGCCCGGACTGGAAAGGCTCTCCAAGCCCCCTCGGGTTTTCGCTACGCTAAAATAACTGATTGCTTCGGATTTTCCGAAGCGCCCTTCATTTCAACTTCGGATTTAACACGACGATGAGTCAGCGCAATCTTTTTGTTACGACCGCCTTGCCTTACGCGAACGGCGCCTTCCACATGGGCCACATCATGGAGTACATCCAGGCTGACATCTGGGTGCGTCACGAGCGCATGTCCGGCAACAAGGTCCACTTCGTCGGCGCCGACGACGTGCACGGCGCGCCGATCATGATTGCCGCCCAGAAGCGCGGCATCACGCCGCAGGCCTTCGTCGCCGAAATCGCCGCAGGCCGCAAGCAGTACCTCGACGGCTTCCACATCAGCTTCGACAACTGGCACAGCACCGACGCCGTTGAAAACCACGAGCTCAGCCAGGACATCTACCGCCGCCTCGTCGCCGCCGGTCTCATCTACACGAAGGAGATCGAGCAGTACTACGACACGGTCAAGGGCATGTTCCTCGCCGACCGCTTCATCAAGGGCACGTGTCCGCGCTGCGGCGCGACCGACCAGTACGGCGACAACTGCGAAAAGTGTTCCGCCGTCTACTCCCCGATGGAAGTCGTGAACCCGTACTCCACGCTTTCGGGCTCCCGTCCGGAAATCCGCAAGTCCACGCACTACTTCTTCAAGCTCTCCGACCCGCAGTGCGTCCAGTTCCTCCGCGACTGGACCAACGGCAAAGGCAAGGACGGCCTGCCGCGCGTGCAGCAGGAGGTCCTCGCCAAGGACAGCGAATGGCTCGGCAAGGACGGCAACCTCTCAGACTGGGACATCTCCCGCGACGAACCGTACTTCGGCATCGCCATTCCCGACGCTCCGGGCAAGTACTTCTACGTCTGGCTTGACGCCCCCGTCGGCTACCTCGCCTCGCTCAAGAACTACTGCGACAAGCAGGGCCTCGACTTCGAAGGCATCCTCTCCGACGAAAAGACGGAGCAGATCCACTTCATCGGCAAGGACATCATCTACTTCCACACGCTCTTCTGGCCCGCCATGCTGCACTTTGCCGGCAAGCCCTTCCGCGTGCCCGATCACGTCAACGCCCACGGCTTCATGACCGTCAACGGCGAGAAGATGTCCAAGAGCCGCGGCACCGGCATCTCGCCGCTGCAGTACCTCGAGCTCGGCATGGACGCCGAATGGCTCCGCTACTACCTTGCCGCCAAGATGAACTCCCGCGTCGAGGACGTCGACTTCACGAAGTCCGACTTCGCCCAGCGCGTCAACTCCGACCTGATCGGCAAGTACGTCAACATCGCCAGCCGCGCCGCGGGCTTCATCTTCAAGAAGTTCGAGGGCCGCGTCGACGATTCCGCCATGCAGGATCCGCTGCTTGAAGCCATCCGCAACCGCGCCGAGGAAGTCAAGGGCTTCTTCGAAATCCGCGAGTTCGCCCGCGCCACGCGCCTCGTAATGGAGCTCGCCGACAAGATCAACGAGTTCGTCGATCAGGAAAAGCCGTGGGAGCTCGCCAAGAACCCCGAGGCCAGGGCCGAACTGCACCGCGTCTCCTCGATCGCCCTCGAAGGCTTCCGCCTGCTCACGCTCTACCTCAAGCCCGTGCTGCCCGCCACGGCCACCCGCGTCGAGGACTTCCTCTCGATCGAACCTCTCACCTGGGCGAGCGTCTCCGTGCCGCTCTCCTCCGCGAGCCCGATCAAGGCCTTCAAGCACCTGATGCAGCGCGTCGACATGGAAAAGCAGCTTGACGTCCTCGTCCCCGAAAAGGCTCCCGAGCCCGAACCCGTCCTGCCCGGCGGCGAAGCCATCGCTCCCGAGTGTACGATCGACGACTTCACGAAGATCGACCTGCGCGTCGCCAAGATCGTCAAGTGCGAGCCCGTCGAAGGCTCCACGAAGCTTCTGCGCCTCACGCTCGATCTGGGCGAAGGCCGCACCCGCAACGTCTTCTCCGGCATTGCAAGCGCCTACAAGCCCGAGCAGCTCGAAGGCCGCATGACGGTCGTGATCGCCAACCTCGCCCCGCGCAAGATGCGCTTCGGCGTCTCCGAAGGCATGGTTCTCGCCGCCTCCGACGCCGGCGACAAGTCGCTCGGCCTCTTCGTGCTCGAACCGCACTCCGGCGCTATTCCCGGCATGCGCATCCGATAAGATCGACTTATTTGCGCAATAGGCCTGATTTTTTGGCCATTGCTTGCGATTGAGCAAAGGCATCCTCTTCCTAAGGAGGATGCCTTTTCTTACAATTAGGCGTTTTTCCCTCACCTCATCCGGTTTTCGACATGAGCTTCAAAGACATGGCCCGCGAATTCATGCACCACGTGCCGCTGGCCAAATTCCATCCGGTGCTCCTCACCTGCCTGAAGGAATACGACAGCCGCATGCTGTCGCGCGACATCTCCGCCGGCCTCACCGTGGGCATGGTGGCCCTGCCGCTCGCCATGGCCTTCGGCATCGCCTCCGGCGTGCCGCCCGAATCGGGCCTCTACACCGCCATCATCGCTGGCTTCCTCATCTCGCTTCTCGGCGGCTGCCGCGTCCAGATCGGCGGTCCCGCCGGCGCCTTCGTCGTCATCATCTACGGCATCATCGCACAGTACGGCTTGAGCAACCTCATGCTCGCCACGCTCGGCTCAGGCGTCATCCTCTTCCTGATGGGCCTCTTCAAGATCGGCGGCTTCATCAAGTTCATCCCCGTATCGATCGTGATCGGCTTCACGAACGGCATTGCGGTCATGATCGGCCTGCAGCAGGTCAAGGACTTCCTCGGCCTCACCGTCGCCAAGATGCCCGCCGACTTCTTCGGCCAGGTCAACACGATCATCAACAACATCGGCACGATCAATCCGTGGGCCTTCGGCCTTGCGCTTGCGAGCTTCCTCATCGTCAAGTTCTGGCCCAAGGGCTATCAGATGAGCGGCCCGCAGTGGAAGCGCTGGCTCGCCCACCTGCCCGGCACCGTCGTCGTCCTCGTGCTCTCCACGATCATCGTCACGGTCTTCGGCCTTCCCGTCGAAACGATCGGCTCCAAGTTCGGCGGCATTCCGCAGTCCCTCCCGAGCCTGCAGATCCCCGACCTCGAGTGGGACACCGCCAAGCAGCTTCTCGGCCCGATGATCACGATCGCCGTGCTCGGTTCCATTGAAAGCCTGCTGTGCGCCCGCGTGGCCGACACGATGACCGACGACCGCCACGACCCCAATCAGGAACTGATGGGCCAGGGCGTCGCCAACATGATCGTTCCGTTCTTCGGCGGCATCCCCGCCACCGGCACAATCGCCCGTACCGTCACGAACATCAAGTCCGGCGCCTTCTCGCCCGTCGCGGGCATGGTCCACGCCATCACGCTTCTCGTCGTGATCCTCGCCGCCGCCCCGCTTGCGAGCAACATCCCGCTCTGCGCGCTTGCCGCCATCCTCGTCTTCGTGGCCTGGAACATGGGCAACTGGCGCGAGTTCCTGCGCCTGCGCTCAATGACGCTCTCCTACAAGGCGACGCTTCTCATCACGTTCTTCCTGACCGTGATCTTCGACCTGACGGTCGCCGTCCAGTTCGGCCTCGTCGTTGCCTGCGTCTTCTTCCTGATGCGCATGAACAACCTGACGGTCGTCGAACCCGTCACGCTTCCGTTCAACGTGCCCGACACGGTCGAGGCCTGGCACATCAAGGGCGCCCTCTTCTTCGGCTCCGTCTCCAAGCTCGAGCACGTGACCGATCCGGCCCGCATCACGTCGGCCTCCGCAGCCCGCATCGTGATCCTTGACTTCACCGACCTGCTCAACATCGACAACTCCGCGATGGACCAGATCGAAGTCTATGCACGCGCCCTGCACCGCCACAACCACGAGCTGATCATTGCGGGCGCCTCCGGCCACCCGCTCGCCCAGCTCAAGCGCACCAACATCGCCCAGCGTCTCGGTGCAAACCTCGTGCCGAACATGGAGTTCGCCTTCGCCCGTGCCGAAATCATCCTCAAGGAGCAGGATGAAAAGGCCGCCGCCAAGCGCGCTCTCCTCGGCGGAGAAGCCTAAACAGCCTCCACGCTCAGGCAAAGACAAAAACCCCGTCAGGCTCTCCGCCCGGCGGGGTTTTGTTTTGTCCGTTCACCGTCTCAGCTCGTCAGCACGAGCGGATCGGGATCGGGGCAACGAAGCTCAAGCGTGCCCGCATCCTCGGGCAGCGTGGCGTAGAGCGGCGCGTAGGGCGCTCCCTGAGTGAGGATGATCATTCCCTCCTTGGCAAGCTCGAGGAGCGCCAGGAACCACACGGTCATCGTCTCGCGGTCTCGGGTGCCGTTCCAGAGCCCCTCCAGCGTCACGAAGGGCTCCGTCTGCAGGCGCTTCAGAAGGGCCGTCATGTGCTCCCTCACCGAAAGCTCCTGCCTGCTCACCTTGTGCCGGTCCCGAAGCTTGAGACGGGCGGCGACGGCAGCCCAGGCCGATGCGAGCATCTCGGGCGTCACATCGGGTTGGAGCGCCACCACGGGCACGCAGCGCTCCACCTCGGCGACACGGAAGTCCCGGTCTATCCTCGGCATGGCCTGCAGCTTGAGCGCCGCAGAACGAATCCGCTCGTACTCCTCAAGACGGCGCATGAGTTCCGCCCTCGGATCCTCGGGTTCCGTCCCCTCGGCCGTCCTCACGGAAGGCAGCAGAAGCCTGCTCTTGATCTGCATGAGCGTCGCGGACATCACGAGATAGGCTGCGGCCAGCTCCAGATCGCTCTCCCTCACCAGATCCACGTAGCGCATGTACTGGTCGGTAAGCTCCGCCATCGGGATGTCCATGACGTCGAACTTCTGCTTGCGGATGAGGTAGAGAAGCAGGTCGAGCGGTCCCTCGAAGCTCGCCAGAAAGACGCGCAGCGCCTCGGGTGGAATGTACAGCCCGTCGGGACACTCCTCCAGCGGCTCGCCGTAGAGGCGTGCGAGGATCTTCTCCTCGGTCTGCGTGTCGACGCCTCGGTGCGCGGTGAAAAGGTCGGTCATGAAGGGACGGGTTCCTGCAGAAGATGAAGGCCCGCCGCATCAGGGCTGACCTCTCGGGCGTCGGGGAGAATACCACAACGCACGCCCTCGGGTCCCGCCCTGCGGCTGCCTGCGACTCCTGACTGAATCCTGACGAAATCCTGACAAAAAAGCCTCCGCACCGAAGTGCGGAGGCTTTTCTCATTCATTCACGGATGAAGCCGGAACTTATTCGGGCTTGTACATGAATTCGCGAACGGCGGCTTCGAGATCGGCCGGGCGTTCGTTGCCAGCGAGACCGTTGTCGTAGGCGTACTGGGCGACGGCAGCACCGATCTTGACCGAGACTTCACGCACGGTGGAGAGCGGCGGATAGAGCGAGCCCTGTTCGAGGTCGGCTTCGCTCACGAGCTCGGCGAGCTCGCGGGAGGCGGCGAGGAACATGCCCACGGGCATCGTCTTGGCGCGGGCGAAGACGGCGCCGAGGCCGAGGCCGGGGAACACGTAGCTGTTGTTGCCCTGACGCGGCACGAAGGTCTTGCCGTTGAAGTCGACCGGAGCGAACGGAGAGCCGGAGGCAAAGAGCGCGCGGCCGTTCGTTTCACGGTAGGCCGTGGCGGCGTCGCATTCGGCGCGGGACGTCGGGTTGGAAAGCGCGAAGACGATCGGACGCTCGTTGATTTCGGCCATGGCGCCGAGCACTTCGGCATTGAAGGCGCCCGGCTGGGCGGCCACGCCGATGATGCCGGTCGGACGCAGGGCGCGGACGGCTTCGATGAAGGTCTTGCAGTTCTCGACGTCGTGGGCGAACGGAACCTTGTTGTGGGCGAGCTTGTCGCCGCGGTTGCAGGTCACGAGCCCCTTGGAGTCGAAGAGGAAGCAGTGCTTGAGGGCGTCCTCGCGTTCAACGCCTTCGGCGACCATGGCGTCGACGAGGAGTTCGGCGATGCCGGTGGCGGCTTCGCCGGCGCCGAGGAAGAGGAAGCGCTGATCGGCAAGCTTCTGCTTCGTGACGCGAAGAGCGGAGTAGACGCCCGTGACGGCCACGGCAGCCGTGCCCTGGATGTCGTCATTGAAGCAGAGGACCTTGTCCTTGTAGCGTTCGAGAAGGTCGAAGGCGTGGTTGTTGCCGAAGTCCTCGAACTGGATGAGGACGTTGGGCCAGCGGCGGCGGGCTTCGGTGACGAATTCCTCGATGAGTTCGTCGTAGGCTTCGCCCGTCACACGTTCCTGACGCAGGCCGAGGTACATCGGATCGTTCAGGTATTCCGGGTTGTTCGTGCCGACGTCGATGGTGACGGGAAGCGTCTTTTCCGGGGCGATGCCGGCGCAGGCCGTGTAGAGCGAGAGCTTGCCGCAGGGGATGCCCATGCCGTTGATACCGAGGTCGCCGAGGCCGAGAATGCGCTGGCCGTCGGTCACGACGATGACGTCGACTTCCTCGTTCGGGCAGTTTTCAATGATTTCGCGGACGCGGCCCTTGTCGTTGATCGAGATGAAGGCGCCGCGCGGATAGCGGTAGATATGGCTGAACTTCTGGCAGACCTCGCCGACGGTCGGGGTGTAGACCACGGGCATGTAGTCGTCGATGTAGTCGATCAGGATCTTGAAGTAGAGGTCTTCGTCAGTCGCATGCAGGCTGTCGAGCATCAGAAACTTGTCGAGAGCCGTCGGGCAGCGGTCGAGCAAAGCGAGCGTGCGCTTGACCTGCAGCTCCATGGTGGAAACGGCCGGCGGCAGAAGACCGCGAAGGCCGCGGGCGTCGCGCTCCTCCTGAGTGAAGGCGTCGGCACGGTTGAGCTGCGGGTTGCGGAGCAGGTCGGCGCCGCAAATTTGCTTGGATTCAGTCATAAGTCCTTCTTGCTAAAAAACTCCACGGGGTACGAAATTGTCCGGGCAGTTATAAGGTACTGAAGGTGCCGCCAAATCCATGGCGACACCTCCGATGGTGATTCTAGCAACTCTGTGAGGCCAGTAGAAACGGCTTCGGTAAGTGAAACAACCTAAAAATTCCGCTTCTGCTCATATTTTGCGGCTATCCACGGCATTTTCCCCTCTTCACCCGACAAAATAATAGCCTGCCCCTATGACAGGACAGGCTGCATTTGAGTGCTCTCGTCGACTTATTTCAAAGTTTTCTGAAGTTGGGCGGCGGTTTTGGCCGCGTCCGAATTCGGATACTGCTTGATCACCTTGGCGAGCGTCGCAGAGGCTGCCTTGACGTTTCCGAGCGCCGCCTGGGACGACGCCACGGAGATCATGGCATCGGCCACGCGCGGATGCTTCGGGTAGCTGCGGATGAGCGAATTCTGAACGTTGATCGTGCTCTTGTACTGCTCAAGGGCGAAGAGGCAGGATCCGCGCCAGTAGACGGCGTCGGCCGCGTAGGCGGACTTGGGCCACTCGGCGCCGAAAGTGCTGAATGCGGCGGCGGCCTTCTTGTAGTCGCCCGCCTTGAGAAGCTCGACGGCGGCGTCGTAGGCGGCCTGCTCCTGAGGCTGAACCATGACCTTCTCGCCGTTGACCTCAACTTCGCGCGGCTCGAACTTGCCGAGGCGCTCGTCGATGCTGGTGTAGAGCTCGCGCGTGCTGCGCTTTTCCTGACGGATCGCATTCGTGAGCTCCTCGACCTGACCGGTGAGAAGGCGGTTCTGGTTCTGCAGGTTGTCGAGACGCGTCGCAAACGAAATCTGTGCGTTCTTGAGCTGTTCCTCAAGGGCGGCAACCTGTGCGCGCAGATCAAGAATGGCGCGGCGAGCATCGTCGTCCGCGAAGGCCATCGCACCCGCGGCGGAGCCCGACAGGATCGCGGCCGTGCAGGCCTGAACCATCAGCTTGTTCAAATTCATAATTTCTCCGAAGAAGCCGCTCGTGTCCGTGCACGAGCCGGGCTCGAAAAGCAGGCGGCCGGCCGCGGTCCCCGTGGGGCTGCGTCCGGCCGTCGTCTCAGGTAATGCGTCCAGAGATTACTGGGCGGCCTTGCCGGACGTCACTTCCGTCGGATAGACGATGTCGGCGCGGCGGTTCTGGGCCCAGGCTTCCTCGCTGTGACCGTAGGCCACCGGCTTTTCACGGCCGAAGGAAACGGCTTCGATGCGCTCGGCGGGGATGCCGAGGAGCTGCAGGCGCTGCTTGACGGCCTCGGAACGCTTCTGGCCGAGGGCGAGGTTGTACTCGCGGCCGCCGCGTTCGTCGGTGTTGCCCTGGATGATGATGTTGACGTTCGGATGAGCGGCAAGCCAGCGGGCGTGGGCTTCGACGGCGGGCATGTACTGGGCTTCGACTTCATAGGAGTCGAAGGAGAAGTACACGGAGCGCTTGGAGAGCGGGTTGTTCGGATCGGCGAACGGATTCACCGCCTGGGTCTGGCTGCCGGCGGTCTGGCCGGCGAGCGTGCCGTCCTTGGCGCTTTCGTCAAGGGAGACGGACGAGCAGCCGCTCAGAAGAGCGGCAACGGCTGCGGAGGCAGCGAGGATTTTCCACGAAAAGGACATTTTGTGTTCCTGGCAACAGTGTTGTGGTTGATTGTCGTTGGTTTTCGCCCTTCATCAGGGCAGAATCGGTCCCCAGCAGGGTTCACGGATGTCGCCCAGACCGGTGAGGCGCGTCGAGAGCCTGCCGTCGACGGAGGCCGTTCCAAGAACGCCGCGGCCGTTGACTTCCGTCGCATAGACGAGGAAGCGGCCGTTGGGCGCGAAGGACGGCGATTCATCGCGGTCGGTCGTGGTCACGAGCGTGTTCTGGCCTGTCGTGAGATCCATCACGGCCGTACGGAAGCGGCCGTCGATGCGGGAGATGTAGGAGAGATAGCGGCCGTCGCGGCTGACCGTCGGGCTGATCGCGTAGCTAGAGCCGAAGGTCACGCGCTCGGCGGGACCGCCGGCGAGCGGCTGGCGATAGATCTGCGGAGCGCCGCCTCGATCGCTGGTGAAGTAGACCCACTGGCCGTCCGCCGAGAAGCACGGCTCGGTGTCGATGCCGTAGCTCTTCGTAAAGCGGCGCAGGCCGGTGCCGTTGGCGTTCATCAGGTAGATCTGCGTGAGGCCGTCGCGGGAGAGCGCCACGGCAAGCGTGCCGCCGTCGGCGCTGAAGGCCGGCGCGGAGTTGTTGCCGCGGAAGGCGCAGATCGCATGACGGGCGCCCGTCGCGAGCTCCTGAACATAGATGATCGGCTTGCGGTCCTCGAAGCTCACGTAGGAGATTTTCTTGCCGTCGGGAGACCAGACGGGGGAGATGATCGGTTCATGGGACTGAAGGGCGGCCTGGCGGTTGCCGCCGTCGCTGTCGCTGATGACGAGCTCATAGCGGTTGCGGGCGAGCTGGGCCACGTAGACGAGCTTCGACGCAAAGATCGGGCCTTCGCCCGTGAGATTCGTGTAGATGCGGTCGGCGATGCGGTGCGCGCACATGCGCACGTCGTTGCCCGACGTCGTGAAGACGGCCGAGTCCGTCAGCGCACCCGTCACGGTGTTGTGCAGATAGTAGGTGAGCTCCCAGCGGCCGTCGGGAAGACGGCTGACGCGGCCCACGGCGAGCGCGTTCGCGCCGAGCTTGCCGAAGGCCTCGAGGCTCGCGGGCTTTTCAAGGTTCTCGGGTTCGCCTTCGGCGCCCGTCGGGATCAGGCGGAACGCGCCGGATCGCTCAAGGTCGGCTCCGATGACGGCCGCAGCATCGAACCCCGTGGCGCCGGAGCCTTCAAACACCTTGACGGCGATCGGGAGCTGATTGGCGCCCACGCCCGTGATGGAGACCTGAAGTTCGGCAAGCGCAGGACATGCCGTGAAGGCGCCTGCAAGCACGCCAGCGCACAGCACTCTGCGGCGGGAAGGATTGAAGTTGGTCACGGATGACTCCCTTGTAAGCACGGAACCGCTCCCGTCGGGGAGCGGCTTGCATTCGGTACGCGGAGGCGGCGTCGAAACGCCGCTCACCGCTGCGTTTGAGGCGCAGGAGCCTCACGGCTCCCCGCGCCTCGGGACCGCCTTAGTGGCGGAAGTGGCGTTCGCCCGTGAAGACCATGGCGATGCCGCGCTCGTCGGCGGCGGCGATCACTTCGTCGTCACGGATGGAGCCGCCCGGCTGGATGACGGCCGTGCAGCCGGCGTCCACCACGACGTCGAGACCGTCGCGGAACGGGAAGAAGGCGTCGGAAGCGGCCACGGAGCCCTCGAGAGAGAGACCGGCCTCTTCAGCCTTGAGCATGGCGATGCGGGCGGAGTCGACGCGGCTCATCTGGCCGGCACCGACGCCGAGCGTCATGCCGCCGCGGGCATAGACGATCGTGTTGGACTTCACGAAGCGGGCGACGTTCCAGGCGAACATCAGGTCGGCGATCTGGGACGACGTTGGCTGGCGCTTCGTCACGCAGCGCAGGGCGCCTTCGGCGCAGATCTGGTTGTCGGGCGTCTGAACGAGCAGGCCGCCGCCGACGCGCTTGAAGTCGAAGTCGTTGTGGGCCTTGCCGAGAGCGACCGTGAGAAGACGGAGATTCTTCTTGGCGGCGAAGATCTCGACAGCTTCCTTGGAGAAGCTCGGAGCGATGATGCACTCGGCGAACTGGCGGGAAACGAGCTCGGCGCATTCGCCGGTCACTTCGCGGTTGAAGGCGATGATGCCGCCGAAGGCGGACTTGGAGTCCGTCTGGAAGGCCTTGGAGTAGGCTTCGGCGGAGCTGATGCCCACGGCGACGCCGCACGGATTGGCGTGCTTGATGATCACGCAGGCGGGAGCCTCGAAGGAGCGGACGCATTCCCAAGCGGCATCGCTGTCGGCGATGTTGTTGTAGGAGAGTTCCTTGCCCTGAAGCTGTTCATAGCCGGCGAGAAGGCCCGGCGCAACGGAGGATTCGCGGTAGAAGGCGGCAGCCTGGTGCGGATTTTCGCCGTAGCGCATGTCCTGGACCTTTTCCCACTGGCGGGTGAGGACCTGCGGGAAGCGGGTGCGCTGGTTGTTTTCGTCAAGGCTCGTGAGGTAGTTCGTGATCATGCCGTCGTAGCGGGCGGTATGGGCGAAGACCTTCTTGGCGAGCGCGAGGCGCGTCGCGGCCGTGACACCGCCTTCGGCCTTGATTTCGGCGACGACGGAGGCGTAGTCGGTCGGATCAACGATCACGGCGACGGACTCGTGGTTCTTGGCGGCGGCGCGGATCATCGTCGGGCCGCCGATGTCGATGTTCTCGATGGCGTCTTCAAACGTGCAGTCCGGCTTGGCGATCGTCTGTTCGAACGGATAGAGGTTCACGCAGATGATGTCGATCGGGTCGATGCCGTGGGCCTCGAGAGCGGCCATGTGCTCGGCGACGGGACGACGGGCGAGGATGCCGGCGTGGATCTTCGGGTTGAGCGTCTTGACGCGGCCGTCGAGCATTTCAGGGAAGCCCGTGTAGTCGGCGACTTCCTGGCAGGGGACGCCTTCCTTCGTGAGGAGCTTGGCGGTGCCGCCCGTGCTGAGAATGTGGTAGCCGAGAGCGACGAGCTCGCGGGCAAAATCCACGACGCCGGTCTTGTCGGACACGCTGATAAGAGCCTGTTTCTTCATTGCCTATTTCCTTATGAACTTTCTCCGGGCAGAAGCTTGTGACTGCGAAGCTTCGAGCGCAGAGTATTTCGGTTAATGCCAAGAATCTTTGCGGCTTCAATCTGGTTGTTGCGGCAGAGCTTCATCACGTAGATGAGCAACGGACGCTCCGCCGTCTCCATGACCAGACTGTAGAGAGGATGCGGCTGCGAACCGCCGAGCTGCTGGAAGTACTGGTTGAGCTGGACGATCACGGCCTCTTCAATGCGGCCCGCCTTGAGCTCGGGCATGTCCTTCGCCAGGCTTTCCAGCGTAACGCCCTCGAAGTCAAGTCCCAGCTTGACTCTCTGCTTCGCCTGCCTGATCAGCCTGATCTGCGGCGCTTCAGGCTTACGGCGGACAATCGCCTTGTCATCCAAGTCCCTGCTCGTCATCCTGCAACCTCTCAAAATAACGGCTGACGGCCGCACCGAGGACGTCCGCATCGGACGTGGCGAACAACTCGCCCAACAACGCCTCGGAGCCCGGCAGCCCCTTCAAATAATGGCTCAGGTGCTTCCTGAAGGTCACGGCACCTCTAGCACCGCCATAATAGTCAAAATGACGGAGCATGTGGTCGCAAATGACCGCATGTCGTTCCTCAAGCCCCGGCGCCTTCCTTTCGGGAAGATGGCCGAGGGCGGCGCCGACCTCCGAGAAGATCCACGGATTGCCGTAGGAGGCCCTGCCGATCATCACGCCGTCGGCGCCCGTAAGCGCCATCACGCGCCTTGCCTTCTCGCCCGAGTCTATGTCGCCGTTGGCGATGACGGGAATGGAGACGGCGGCCTTCACGGTCCTGATCGTCTCGTACTCGGCCTCGCCCCTGAAGCCGTCCTCGCGCGTCCTGCCGTGGATCGTCAGCATGGCGACGCCCGTCTGCTCGGCGATGCCCGCAATGGCGAGCGCGTTCCTGTGCTCCCTGTCCCAGCCCGTGCGGATCTTGAGCGTCACGGGCACGGAGACGGCCGCACACACGGCCTCGAGAATCCGCGCCACCAACGCCTCGTCCTTCATGAGCGCGCTGCCGCACGCCGTCTGAAGCACCTTCTTGGCGGGACAGCCCATGTTGATATCGACCACCTGCGCGCCCGAATCCTCGGCATAGCGGGCGGCGTCGGCCATCATGGCGGGATCAGCTCCGAGAAGCTGCACGACGCGCAGTCCCAACTCGGCGTCACAGGCCCAGCGCGTGGCGCTCTTGCGGCTCGTCCTGAACTGCGGCTGGCAGGTCGTCATTTCGCCCACCGCATATCCCGCACCATGGGCGCGGCAGATCTCGCGGTAAGGCAGATCGCTCATGCCGGCCATGGGGGCCAGCATGACGGGAACATCGACGGCGTAGGGACCGAGCTTCACTCTCTTCTCACGTTATTCGGGGGGCGCTCTGCACACGGGGAGCGCCCGACCGCCACATTTTACCGACACGACCGGCGCACAGGCCCTGCCGTGCCCTCACTTTTCCATTTGGTTTCGAATTCGCGCCTCGGCAAGCGCGAGCTCGCGCACGTCGCCCACGTTGAACCACATGCCCTCGTACACCTCGCCCGTGACGCGTCCCGCCTCGCAGAACTGCCAGAGCCACGGGAAGAGCTTTGCACGAACAGGCTCGACGCCCTCGAAGAGCGACGTCCCGTAGACGCCGAGGCTCGAGAACGTGTGCGTCCTCGGCTCCCTTCGGACGAGTCCCAGCTCATCCAGCGTCATGTCGCCGTCGGCATGGTAGGAGGGATTGGGCGCAAGCACGAGGTGCGCAACTGCGTCCGAGCCCGCGAGAGCGCGGCCCGCACGCACAAGGCGCGAGTAGTCGAAGTCGGTCACGATGTCACCCGCGACGACGATGAATGCGCCGTCGCCGTCATCGAGCATCGGAAGCGCCTTCGCGATTCCGCCGAGCGTCTCGAGGGCTTCGCCCGCCGTGCGGCCCTCGACTGAATAGCGCAGGCGCACGCCCCAGGCGGAGCCGTCTCCAAGCGTCTCCACGATCCTGTCGCCGAGATGCGCGACGTTGAGGACGATCTCCTCGACGCCCGCCTTCCTGAGTGCAAGAATCTGGCGAACGGCCATGGGCGTCCCCGCCACCTCGACGAGGGGCTTGGGCGTCGTGAGCGTGACGGGCTGCATGCGGCGGCCTTCCCCCGCCGCGAGGATCAGAGCGCGCATGACCGTCAGAAGGTGTAGCCGAAGGACGTTTCGGAGCCCTCGAGGTCGTCGATGAGGTGCGTGAGCGGCGAGAGTTGGATGTAGCGGCGGGCCGTCTTGCGCACGTACTGGATGAAGCGCGGCGTGTCCTCAAGGTACTTGGGCTTGCCGTCGCGGTAGTTGAGGCGGGCGAAGATGCCGAGCACCTTCAGATGGCGCTGCACGCCCATGAACTCGACGTCGCGGTAGAAGTTGCCGAAGTCGGCGGGCACGGGGATGCCCGCCTTGCGGGCCTTCTCCCAATAGCGGATCGTGGTGTCGAGCACGAAGCTCTCGTCCCAGGAGATGAAGGCATCGCGCAGGAGCGAGGCGATGTCGTAGCTGAGCGGACCGTAGAGCGCGTCCTGGAAGTCGAGGATGCCGGGCATCGGATCGGAGACCATCAGGTTGCGCGGCATGAAGTCGCGGTGCACGAAGACGAGGGCCTCGCGGCAGTTGGTGTCGAGAATGGCCTCGGTGGTCATCCTCCACCACTTCTGCTGCTCCTCGGTCCACTCGACGCCGCGGTGGCGGCCCACGTACCAGGTCGGGAAGAGCTCGAGCTCGCGCTGCAGGACCTCGCGGCTGTAGGCGGGAAGCACGTTCGGGCGGGAGATCTTCTGCCACGCGACGAGCGCCGTGGTGGCACGGTCCATGAGTTCGCGGGCGTTGTCCTCGTTGAGGACGTCAAGATAGGTCTCCCTGCCGAGGTCGGAGAGCAGCATGAAGCGATGGTCCGTGTCGGCTTCGAAGATTTCGGGGGCGTTGAGGCCCGCCTCGTTCCTCAGCAGGCCGTCGACCTTGATGAAGGAAGCGAAGCTCTCGGGCGTCTCGCCCTCGGCATTCATGGCGATGAAGCTGCGGCCGTCGGCGGCGGCAATGCGGTGATAGGACCTGAAGCCAGCGTCCGCGCCTGCACGGCTTACCGTCGTCAGATCGAGCTGATATTTCGGGGAAATGCTCTGGAGCCACTGCCAAAAGGCGGAGGCGGCCGCGCTGTTCGTCATGTTTTCGTCGTCCTCTAGTGCCGAAGGATCTGAAGCCCGCAGGGATTTTATGGACTGCGCGGCGCCCCTCGGGAATGACGGGGCTTTATAATCCTTCAATTGTCTTGACGTCATTTTATAGGCCTGCCCACAGGCTGTCACTCTCACCGTTTTTTCATGTCATTCCCGCGTCCCCGACAGACCGCGATCAGCGTAAGCATCGCGCTGGCCGCCATGGCCTACACCTCCATTGCGCCGGCCGCTCAGACAGGCAGCGTGGTGTCCCTCGAATCCGTGACGACGCTCGATCCGTCCCGCGCAACGCCCGACTCGGACGCCGCGAGCTTCGTGTCCGCCGACCGCATCGAAGGCAACCCCGAAGACCAGCTCCACCTTTACGGCAACGCGGAGATCCGCCGCGCCGGCACCGTCCTCAAGGGCGACCGAATCACCTACACGCAGGAAACCGACGAAGTCGAGGCCGTTGGCAACGCGCGCATCTCGCGCCAGGGCGCCTCCTTCTCGGGTCCGTCCATGCGCTTCAAGATCTCGCCGCGCACGGGCGACATGTCGGACGCCGAATACGAATATGCGCCGCGCAACATCCGCGGCTGCGCAAAGAACATCCGCTTCATCTCGGGTGAATCGACCGTCTTTGACGACGCCAAGGTCACGACCTGCAAGCGCGACGACGAAGCCTGGTTCATCAAGATGAACGAGCTCGAGATCGACGAGTACGACCAGACGGCAACGGGCACGAACGCCTCGCTGCACTTCATGGGCGTGCCCGTCTTCGGCTCCCCGTGGTTCTCCTTCCCCGTGAGCCGTGAGCGCCGCTCCGGCTTCCTCGTGCCGACCTTCGGCATGAGCTCGACCCGCGGCCTCGACCTCGCGGTCCCGTACTACTTCAACATCGCGCCCAACTACGACCTTACGCTGACGCCCCGTCTGATGACCAAGCGCGGCGTCATGCTCGACACCGAGGCCAGGTTCCTCTACAACAACTTCGAGACGACAGTCGACTACGCGCTGATGCCCGACGACAAGGAGATGGACGACAGCCGTTCGAGCCTGCACGTCGACATGAGCTGGCGCCGCGACAAGCTGAGCGCCTTCGTCGACTACAACCGCGTCTCCGACGATGACTTCATCAGCGACTTCTCGAGCAACGTCCGAGAGTCCTCCGAAACCGTCCTGCCGCAGGAATACGCCCTTCGCTACGACGAGACGTACTGGAACACGTCGATCAACGTCAAGAAGAACCAGGCGCTCACCTTCGACCACATCGACTACTACAAGCCGTACGAACGCGTGCCCCAGATCACCTTCAACGGCTACAACGGCGACTTCTACGGCTTCGAGGTCGGCACGACCATCGAGGCGACGAGGTTCGAGCATCCGACGTTCACGACGGGCGACCGCTTCGTCTTCGAGCAGACGGTCTCCTATCCGATGCGCGGCGCGGGCTGGTTCGTCGTGCCCAAAGGCACCTTCCTCGGCACCTGGTACCAGCTCGAGAACCTGGACCGCGACGGGGGCCGCTTCACCAACAAGGATCCGCACCGCACGACGCCGATGTTCAGCCTTGACGCCGGCCTCGTCTTCGACCGCGACGCCGTCTGGTTCAACCGCGAGGCGTACCAGACGCTCGAGCCGCGCGTCTACTACGCGTACGTGCCGTACCGCAATCAGGATGACCTGCCCGTCTTCGACACGACGATCGCCGACCTGAACTTTGCAACGCTCTTCTCGGAGAACATCTTCTCCGGCTACGACCGCGTGAGCGAGGCCAACCAGCTGACGAGCGTGCTCACCACCCGCTACATCGACAAGACGAGCGGCCTCGAGCTCTTCAAGGCCAGCGTGGGCCAGCGCAACTACTTCTCGGACCAGCGCGTCAACTTCTACACACCGGGCGACACCCAGATGCGCGAAAGCCCGCTTCGCACCGACGTTCGCAGCGACCTGCTCGCGAGCGTGGGCGCGCGTCTGACGCGCTCGATCACGTCGGACGTGAGCGGCCAGTACTCCTCGGCGATGAGCCGCTGGGTGAAGGCCAAGGCAGGCGTCAGGTGGCAGCCGCGCCCGATGTCCCTCGTCGGCCTCTACTACCGCTACAACTACTCGTCCGAGCGCGACTACACGGACTATCAGAACGACTACATCAAGCAGATCGACCTGGCGGTCCAGTGGCCGATCACGAACCGTCTGTTCGGCCTCTTCCGCTACAACTACTCGCTCCTGCAGGACAAGCCCATCGAGATGATCGGCGGCGTCGAGTACCTGCACGACTGCTGGACGCTTCGTTTTGCCGCACAGCGCTACACGACGACGTCCAACAACGACGAGACCAACTTCTTCTTACAACTCGAGCTCAACGGCTTGGGTAGTATTGGCACAAGCCCGCTTTCTGAACTCCAGAGGAACATCAAGGGTTATCAGACCACCACCCGTGTTCCCGACAAGATTGGACAGTACGATTACTATGAATAAGCTCAAGACCATTGCCGTGCTGACGATGAGCATGGCCGCCCTCAGCACCGCCTTCGCCGCCGAGCAGGCCGTTACCGAATCTGCGCAGGCGGCTCCCGTCGTCCAGCCGCAGGCCGGCAACGTCGAACTCGACCGCATCGTGGCGGTCGTCAACAACGACGTCATCACGGACCGCGAGCTTCAGGAGCGCACGCACGTCGTCGCCATCAACCTGCGCCGCCAGAACATCCAGCTCCCGCCGATGGAGCAGCTCCGAGCCCAGGTGCTTGAACGCCTGATCTTCGAACGCGCCATCAAGCAGCGCGCCCGCGAAACCGGCATCCGCATCGACGACCAGATGGTCAACGCCTCCATCGAGCAGATCGCCCGTCAGAACAACCTGTCGGTCGACCAGCTCCGTCAGCGTCTGATGGCCGACGGCGTCTCCTTCTCCTCCTTCCGCGAGGAGATCCGCGACGAAATCACGACGCAGCGCCTGCGCGAACGCGAGGTCGACGCCAAGATCCAGATTCCCGAAAGTGAAATCGACGCCTACCTCGCCGAGCAGGCCGGCTTCACGACGGGCAACACGACGGAATTCCACATCCAGCACATCCTGATCCCGATCGACCATCCCGACAACACCGAAAAGCTCAAGAAGCATGCCGAGGAGATCGCCGAGCGCGCCCGCGCAGGCGAGGACTTCGCCATGCTCGCCGCCACCTACTCGCGCGCCTCCGACGCGCTGCAGGGCGGTGACATCGGCTGGCGCAACCTGCAGTCGCTGCCCAACGTCATGGCCGACGTGCTCAAGGAATCCCCCAGGAAAGGCGTCTACATCATCAAGGGCAAGGACTCCTGGGACGTCATGCGCGTCTCCGACACCCGTGACGGCGTTCAGTTCAAGCTCGCCGGCGGCCCGGTCGAACAGACCCACGCCCGCCACATCCTGATGCTCGTGAGCGACATCACGCCCGAAGGCGAGGTGATCCACCGCCTCAACGACATCAAGCGCCGCATCGACGCGGGCGAGTCCGACTTCGCCACGATGGCTCGCCTGCACTCGGTCGACAACAGCGCGACCCGCGGCGGCGACCTCGGCTGGCTCCAGCCCGGCGACACCGTGCCCGAATTCGAAAAGGCCATGAACTCGCTCAAGCCCAACGAGGTCTCCGAACCGATCAAGTCCCAGTTCGGCTACCACCTCATCCAGGTGATCGAGCGCCGCATGGAAAAGAACGGCAATCCGCAGCGCATGCGCATCGCCGCCCGACAGCAGCTTCGCGAGAAGAAGCTCGGCGAGGCCGTCTACAACTGGCAGCGCGAGCTCCGCGACCGCGCCTACGTTGAAATCCGTGACAGCCACTACTGAGGCGAACCATGACTGAACTCCGGTCCGTTGCCGTCACGACCGGCGAGCCCGCCGGCATTGGACCGGAAGTCTCGCTCAAGGCCGCAGCCGCCGTGTCCGACCCGATCCTCCTGATCGGCGACCGCACGCTGCTTGAAGCCGAGGCCCGCCGCCTCGGCATCGCCTGGCCCCTGCCCGCGCACGTCTCCATCCGTCACGTGCAGCTTCGGGCGCCTGCCGAACCCGGCAGGCTTGACACCCGCAACTCGGCCTACGTGCTCGACATCCTGCGCGCAGCTCATGAAGGCGCCGCCGCAGGCGAATGGAGCGCCGTCGTCACGGCGCCCGTTCAGAAAAGCATCATCATCGAGTCCGGTGTGCCCTTCACAGGCCACACCGAGTTCTTCCAGGATCTCTGCGGCGTCAGGCGCGTCGTCATGATGCTCACGTCGAACGCCCGCACGGACGCGATGAAGGTGGCCCTCGCCACCACTCACCTGCCGATCGCCAGGCTTTCCGAGGCCATCACGGGCGAGCTGCTCGACGAGGTGCTCGACACGCTCAACACGGCGCTCGCACGCGACTACGGTCTGGCCGAGCCCCGCATCCTCGTCACGGGCCTCAACCCGCACGCAGGTGAAAACGGCCACATGGGCCACGAGGAAATCAACACGATCACGCCCGCTCTGGAAAGAGCGCGCAGCCGCGGCATTCACGCCGACGGTCCCGTGCCCGCCGACACGGCCTTCGTGCCCGGCCACTGGGACCGCTACGACGCCGTGCTCTGCATGTACCATGATCAGGGACTTCCCGTCCTCAAGCACGTGGGCTTCGCCGAGGGCGTCAACGTGACGCTCGGGCTTCCCTACATCAGGACCTCGGTCGACCACGGCACTGCGCTCGACATCGCAGGACAGGGCAAGGCGGACGACACGAGCATGATCTCCGCCCTCCGATTAGCACACTTTTTATCGAAGAACCGTGAAACAAGAATGGCTTGAAGGGCACAAGGCCCGCAAACGCTTCGGTCAGAACTTCCTTCATGACCGCCACTGGATCGAGCGCATCGTGCGCGGCATCGACCCGAAGCCGGGCGACGCTCTCATTGAAATCGGCCCGGGCCAGGCCGCGCTCACGCGCGAAGTCATCGCCTGCGCAGGCCACGAAGCCGCCGTCGAGATCGACCGCGACCTCGCCCAGTTTCTGCGCGAGCAGTTCTCCCCCGAGGAGCTCACGCTCATCGAGGCCGACGCCCTGAAACTCGACTGGACGACCGTCCTTGAGGGCCGCCGCCTGCGCATCATCGGCAACCTGCCCTACAACATCTCCTCGCCGCTCCTCTTCGCGCTCATGAGCGCTGCGGACCGCGTCATCGACCAGCACTTCATGCTCCAGCGTGAAGTGGTCGACCGCATGGTCGCCGAACCCGGCAGCAAGACTTACGGCCGTCTGAGCGTGATGCTCCAGTACCGCTACGTCATGCACAAGCTCTTCGACGTGCCGCCCGGCGCCTTCGTGCCGCCGCCCAAGGTCACGTCCTCGATCGTACGCATGGTGCCGCGCCCCGTCGAGTCGCTTCCCGAAGTCGATATGGAGATCTTCTCCCAAGTGGTCGCGCTCGCCTTCCAGCAGCGCCGCAAGACGCTGCGCAACGCGCTCTCCACCCTCATGGATGACGCCGCGATCAAACGCGCGGGCGTCAATCCCGCCGCACGCGCCGAAACGCTCGACGTGGCGGCCTTCGTGCGACTGGCACGCGAGGCGGCCAATCTGCCGCATCACGCCGACGCCGTCTGAGCCTCACTGCCCGACCTCCTCCAGTTCGGGCAGCACCTTCGCCGCGTTGAGTTTGGCGAGCTGTACCCGCCAGTCCGGGCAGAGCCTCTCCACCTCCTTCCAGAAGGCCTTCGAGTGATTGAAATGCTCGAGATGCGCAAGCTCGTGCGCGATCACGTAGGAGGCGACCGCATCATCAAGGAAGATCAGCCTCCAACAGAGCCTGATCGTATTCCTCGTCGTACAGCATCCCCATCTCATCCTCGCGCTTGAGAGACTCCACGACGCGGGCCAGTGGCGCGCACTGCCGCGATAGGCCTCCATCAGGTCGCCCAGCACCGTTTTGGCCTGCACCTTGAAAAGGGCTAGCAACGCCCTGTCGACCTCCTTCCTCGAGCATGTCTGCGGCAGCGCCAGACGAATGACGGCGTCGTCTCCCGTCACGTCGACGTACGAAGTCTTCGCCGTCGCGTCGACCGCAACGGCCGTCTTCCTGCCGCGGTAGAGAATGTACCCGCTGCCGCCTGCAATGCAGTACGCAGCGTCCAGAACTGCATGCGTCTGCGCCCGCATCCACCTGACGTACTCCCTCTTCTGAAGAATGATTTCATCGCACCGCTGAAGAACGAATTCATCGCTCAGCATCTGCGGACCGGCATAGCGGTACGGAACCGTCACCACGGGCTTGTCCTGCCTGCCATCGTAGCTCAGGATGACGCGGGTCCTGTGGCGTCGGGAGGGCTGGAACAGATATTCGATGCGCTCGCCGTCTTCCGCCGTCACGGCCCTCTGGTGCGACGTCAATCGAAGAGACAGCCCCCTGCCGGCTTCAGGCATCAATTCGTTCAAGCTCATCTTCAATCCATTTTTCGACTTCGGCCGTCACCTCATGCGGATCCCTGCCCTTCGTCTCGATGACGGGGCCGACGCTCACGGTGATCGTGCCGGGTTGCTTGGCGATGGAGTTCTTGGGCCAGCAGTGGCCTGCATTGTGGCAGACGGGCACGATGGGCGTCCCGCTCTGGCATGCGAAGCGGGCGCCGCCCGTCTTGTAGCGCACGCGCTCTCCCGGCGGCACGCGGGTGCCTTCGGGGAAGAGACTGATCCAGAAGCCCTCGCGGAGCTTCACGGGGCCCTTCTTCATGAAGGCCTCGAAGGCGGAGCGGCCCTTGCTGCGGTCGATCGCCAGCATGTCCATGGCGCAGACCACCCAGCCGAGGACCGGAATCCAGTTGATCGAGCGCTTGTAGATGAAGCAGGCGGGCGCGGGAAGATAGGCGCCGAGCCAGAACGGATCCCAGGCGGACTGGTGCTTCATCAGCACGACCGCCTGCGTATCGGCGGGCGGAAGGTTCTCCATGCCCTTCATCTCGAGCCTGATGCCGCAGATGACGCGAAGCAGTGCGAGCACGAACTTCGCCCACGGACGGCAGATGGCCTCATAGCGCCACTTCACGCTCGCAAAGGGCGTCGTGCAGAGCACGCAGACCGCAAGGACCAGAATCGAAAAGCTCAGGACGATGTAGAAGAGCCAGCCTCGAAGAAGATTCATGTTGGAATGTCCGGCCTGCAGAGCCGGATAAAAAAAGGATCCAAAACGAAATCATACCGTTTTGGATCCCTGTTGAACGGCCCTCGAAAGGGCCGTTTCGGCGCACGTCGCTTACTTGGCGAGGCGGGCGATTTCAGCAACCTTGTTCATGACGTCGTAGAGGCGCTTCAGAAGGGCCTGACGCGTGGCGCGCAGGGCCGGATCCTCGGCGTTGACCATGACGTTGTCGAAGAAGCTGTCGACCGGGCCGCGAAGAACGGCAAGTGTCGCGAGCATCTGCTCGTATTCGCCGGCGGCGAAGTGCTGAAGGGCCTTGGGTTCGACGTCGTTGATGGCGGCGAAGAGCTGCTTTTCAGCGTCTTCGGCAAGAAGGGCCTCGTTGACGACCGTCGGGACTTCGCCCTCGATCTTCTTGAGGATGTTGCCGATGCGCTTGTTGGCGGCGGTCAGGGCTTCGGCTTCCGGCAGCGCCATGAAGGCGCGGACAGCGGCGAGGCGCTTCGGAAGCTCGTCGAGCTTTTCCGGATTCAGGGCGAGGACGGCGTCCACTTCGAGCGTGGTGTAGCCGGCATCGCGGAGCATGACGCGCAGGCGGTCCTGGAAGAACTGGCGAAGCTCTTCACGGTGGTCCGTCACGCCCGGAACAGCCTTTTCAGCCTCCCAGGCGGCATCGATCAGCGTGTTGAGGCTGACAGGCAGGGCCTTTTCGATGAGCATGCGCAACACGCCGAGGGCGTGGCGGCGAAGCGCGAACGGGTCTTTTTCGCCGGTCGGCATCTGGCCGATGCCGAAGAGGCCGATCAGGGTCTCCATCTTGTCGGCGAGGGCCGTGGCGAGGCTCACCGGGGTGGACGGCAGGGCGTCGCCGGCGTAGCGCGGCTGGTAGTGCTCGCGGATGGCAAGCGCCACTTCCTCTGCTTCGCCGTCATACTTGGCGTAGTACTCGCCCATGATGCCCTGGAGTTCGGGGAACTCGCCGACCATCAGCGTGCGGAGGTCGGCCTTGGCGAGCATGGCGGCGCGTTCGGCCTTGGCGCGGTCGGCGCCGATCAGGTCGGCGAAGAGGCCGGCCATCGTCTTGACGCGGAGCATGCGTTCGGCCTGGCTGCCGAGCTTGTTGTGGTAGACGACGTGCTTGAGGCCGTCAACGCGGGTCTCAAGCTTTTCCTGACGGTCCTGATCGTAGAAGAACTTGGCGTCGGCAAGACGGGCGCGCACGACGCGGGCATTGCCCGAAGAGATGGCGGCGCCGCCGTCCTTGGCCTCAAGCTGGGAGACGAGGAGGAAGCGGTTCATCAGGCGGCCTTCGGCGTCGCGAAGCGCGAAGTACTTCTGGTTGAGCTGCATCGTGAGGATGAGGCACTCTTCCGGAACGGCGAGGAACTCTTCTTCGAACGAGCTTTCATAGATGATCGGCCATTCGGTCAGGGCGGTCACTTCGTTGAGAAGGTCTTCCGGCATGATGACCGTGCCGCCGATCTGGGCGGCGCGCTCCGTGAGGAGCTTGCGAAGGAGTTCGCGGCGCTCGGCGTAGCAGGGCATGACCTTGGCGGCCTTGAGCTCGGCGTCATAGGCGTCGGCGCAGGAGAGCGTGACCGGTTCCGTCGTGTGGAAGCGGTGGCCGCGCGTGATGCGGCCTGCGTTGAGACCGAAGAGCTTGACCGGAACGATCTGTTCGCCGTAGAGGGCGGTGAGATGCTTGACCGGACGGACGAAGGCGACCGTCGTCTCGCCGTCGGCGAGCTGGTAGGTCATGACCTTCGGAATCGGGAGGTTCTTGACGGCGGCATCGAGAGCGGTCTGGAGGCCTTCGGCGAGCACGATGCCCGGACGGACGCCTTCAAAGACGAGCTGTTCATTCTTGCCGTCGTTGACGCGCTTGAGCTCGGCGACGTCGCACGTGATGCCCAGGGCGTTCATCTTCTTGACGAGAGCCGGCGTGGCGGAGCCGTCGGCGGCAAGGCCGACGCGCACCGGGACGAGCTTCTGCGTGAAGGCTTCGTCGGGGCTCTTTTCAAGCACGTTCGAGATGTGCACGGCGAGGCGGCGCGGAGAGCCGTAGGCCGTGGTGACGGATCCTTCGGCGAGGAAGCCGCGGTTCCTAAGATGCTGTTCGACGCCGGCGGCGAAAGCTTCGGAAAGCTTTTCGAGGGCCTTCGGCGGGAGTTCTTCGGTTTGCAGTTCAACGAGCAAATTCGTCATTTTCTTCTTTTCCTCCACTCGCATTATTCCGCGGACTTGGCGAGCATCGGGAAGCCCAGACGTTCACGGGAATCGTAGTAGCTCTGGGCCACAGAGCGGGAGATGTTGCGAATGCGGGCGATGTAGGCGGCGCGTTCGGTCACGGAGATGGCGCCGTGGGCGTCAAGCAGATTGAAGGTGTGGCCGGCCTTGAGCACCATTTCGTAGGCGGGCAGGGCCAGGTTCAGGTCCATCAGGCGCTTGGCTTCGCTTTCGAAGTAGTCGAACTGCTTGAGAAGCTTCTCGCAGTCGCTGGCCTCGAAGTTGTAGACGGACTGTTCGACTTCGTTCTGATGGAAGACGTCGCCGTAGGTGAGCTTGCGTTCCGTGCCGTCCGGATCGGTCCACGTCGTGAAGACGAGGTCGAAGACGTTGTCGCAGTTCTGCAGATACATCGTCAGGCGCTCGAGACCGTACGTGATTTCGCCGGTGATCGGCTTGCATTCAAGGCCGCCCACCTGCTGGAAGTACGTGAACTGCGTCACTTCCATGCCGTTCATCCAGATTTCCCAGCCGAGACCCCAAGCGCCGAGCGTCGGGTTTTCCCAGTTGTCCTCGACGAAGCGGATGTCGTTGACTTCCGTGTCGATGCCGAGCGCGCGAAGGCTGCCCAGATAGAGGTCGACGATGTTCGTCGGAGCCGGCTTCAGCACGACCTGGAACTGGTGGTGCTGGTGGAGGCGGTTCGGATTTTCACCATAGCGGGCGTCCTTCGGACGACGCGAGGGCTGAACGTAGGCGGCACGCCAGGGTTCCGGCCCCAGAGCCCGCAGAAAGGTCGCAGTATGGGACGTGCCGGCACCGACTTCCAAGTCGATCGGTTGCAGCAAAGCACAGCCCTGGCGGTTCCAATATTCCTGCAGGCGCAGGATTACTTCCTGAAAGGTAATCATTCTCTATGCCGCCGATTCTTGTCGGCGCCTGTTGATTCAAAAAATGAGGGAGCCCTCCCTTTCCTGACGGAAACGGGAGCTCAAAGATTTAATTATAAGCCCTTTACCTTGCCCGCTCGGATTCTGGCTGTCCCTAAGCGGACGAGCACGGCGCAGAGCGCCAGAACGAGCGATGCGAGCAGCGCGGGCCAGCTGCCGAGCCTCACATAGGGCGTGGGCGAGCCCGTGGCGCCCAGAAGCGGCATGGTCGCGGCATCGGGACCATCGGTCCTGAGCATGGCCGCGATCTCGCCCCTCGAATTGACGAGGGCGCTCATGCCCGTGTTGCTCACGCTCACCAGCGGCCTTGCGCTTTCTATCGCGCGCATGCGGCTCATCGTGAGGTGCTGTCCGAGCACGGAGCGTCCGAACCAGCCGAGGTTGGACGTCACGATGAGGAAGTCGGGCGAGCGGGACTGCCAGAAGGTGCGGACCACGCTGCCGTAGAGGTTTTCGTAGCAGATGAGAATGCCCGCATCGGCCCCTTCGAGCGACAGGAGCGGCTGCACGGCGTCGCCCCGCATCAGGTCCGACATCGGAATGCCGATCATCTCGACGAACCAGTGGAAGCCTGCAGGCACGTATTCGCCGAAGGGCACGAGCTCACGCTTGTCGAGCCTGTAGGCGATCTGCCCCTCGTCCAGAACGAAGGAGGTGTTGAAGAAGCGCGGACCGTCCTTGCGGAAGCCGTTGAAGAGCACCCTTGCCTCGGTCTTCTCCTGAAGGAGCACGAGCCTGCCTGCCGCCTCCCTGCCGAGACGGCTCACGGGCACGTTCACGATGCCCTCGGGCGTCAGCAGCAGTCGGGGCCTGTCGGATGCGGGCCACGGCTTGAAGGCGGCGGGAAAGAGCGCCTCGATGCGCTGTGCGGGATTGGCGCGCGTATAGGCGTCGACCACGGGCAGCGCGGGCTGAATGATGCGCACGTCCACCGTGGAGGACGGCTCCGACCAGGCGTGCTGCCGGGAGACCTGCCCCGTGCCAGCAATGAGCGCTGCACCGATGACGGGCACCGCAAGCCAGGCAAGGCGACAGCTGAGCGCGACGGCGACGAGCGCCGCGAAGAGAAGCTGTGCGAGCGTGACCGCGTAGATGCCGCCCAGCGGGGCCCAGCCCGCAAGCGGCGTGTCGATGACGGCGTACCCCGGCATGAGCCAGCCGAAATTGGCGAGCACGTCGCCCCTGAGCCATTCCGCAAGGGTCCAGACGCCTGCGAGCGCGGGCAGCTCGGTGGCGAGCCTTCCGCCGCCGATTTTCTTCGCAATCCAGCAGGCGAAGGCGGGAAAGAGAGAAAGGACGGCGCCCAGTACAAGAAGCGCAAGCGCCGCAACGGCCCAGGGCAGGCGCCCGTAGACCGCAATGGAGTTCATCGTCCAGGAGAGTCCCGGCACGAACCAGCCGAGTCCGAAGAGAAAACCCACGAGCGCGGCTCGGGCGGGCGTCGGACGCGCCGCGAAGACGAGGAAGAAGCCGACGAGCGCGATGAGCGACATCCACTGCCAGCCAAGCGGATCAAACCCCGTGCCAAAGAGAAGCCCCATGCCCAAGGCGCCGAGCGCGCCCGCCGCTTCGGGCCGGCGCTCCCACCAGTGCGACGCCTCGCTCACGCTACTTGATCCTCTCGACGCTCAGCAGACGAGCCTGACGGTCGTCGCCGCCGAGGATGCGGAAGCGGAAGCCGTTCTCCTCGATGGTCTCGCCCGTGTGCGGCACATGCTCGAAGCGGTCGGTCACGAGACCGCCGATCGTTTCGCAGTACTGGTCCTCGAGGTTCGACTTGAAGTAGTCGTTGAACTGCTCGATTGGCGTGATGGCCTTGACGCGCCAGCGGCCCTCGCCGTCGGCGACGATGTTGCTACCCTCTTCGTCATGGTCGAACTCGTCGGAAATCTCGCCCACGATCTGCTCGAGCACGTCCTCGATGGTGATGAGGCCGGAGATGCTGCCGAACTCGTCAATGACGAGGGCCAGATGGCTTCGGGTCTCCTTGAAGTCTCGCAACAGCACGTTGATCGGCTGCGTTTCCGGAATGAAGCGGGCGGGACGCAGAAGCGTCTTCGGATCAACCGCGGGATTCATAAGCACCTGCAGCAGGTCCTTGGCGTGCAGGATGCCGAGCACGTTGTCCAGATCGTCCTCGACGGCGGGCAGACGGGAGTGCCCCGAGGCAATGAGGGCGGGAAGCCAGACTTCGCGCGGCTCCGAGAAGTCGACGGCCTGCACCTGGGAGCGGGGCACCATCAGGTCGCCCGCCCTGATTTCGGAAACGGCCATCGCGCCCTCCATCATGGAGAACACTTCGTCGTCGATCACATTGCGGCGGCGGGCCTCGCCGAGCACTTCGAGCACGTCGGCCCGGTCGTTGAGCTCTTCTTCGTGGAAGACGGAGGTAAGACGGTCAAGAAAAGTACGGCCCAAGGTCGGACTGGGAGGTTCAGAGGAACTGGACATATTTGCCGGAACAGCTTGTTTTCAACTTGGTCAGAGTCAGTCGTGCACCATGCCGATGCGGTCGCTGTAGGGATTGGGGAACTTGAGGGAGAGCATGAGCTCGGTTTCGCGAGCCTCCATGACCTCAGCCTCTTCCTGCGTAACATGATCATACCCGTGGGCATGCAGAACCGCATGGATGAGCAGGTGTGCGAGATGCGCGCGGAACTCCTTGTTCTGCTCCGCTGCCTCACGCTCGACGACGGGCACGCAGATCGCCACGTCGGCGGTCACCTCGGGCTCGGTCGTGTAGTTGAACGTCAGAACGTTCGTCGCGTAGTCACGGTGGCGGTACGAGTGGTTGAGCTCGTAGCCTTCCTCCTGGTCGACGAAGCGGACCGTCATCATCGTCGGAAGCTCGCAGGCGCGCGTCATCCAGCGAATCATCACGGAGCGCGAAGGCAGCTGCGGGAAAGCGGCCGCGTTCTGGAACGAAAACTTCACTGCAGGTTCGCTCATTCTTTCACCTCTTTTCTGGCCTTGGCCGCAAGCTCATCCTGCTTGGCGGCCTCTTCATAAGCGTCGACGATTCGCGCGACGAGCGGATGGCGCACCACGTCCTTGGACGTGAAACGCGTGATCTCGATGCCGCGCACGCCGTCAAGAATGCGGATCGCATGCTTCAGGCCGCTCGGAACGCCCTTCGGAAGGTCGATCTGCGTCACGTCGCCCGTGATCACAGCCTTGGAACCAAAGCCGATGCGAGTGAGAAACATCTTCATCTGCTCGGGCGTCGTGTTCTGGGCCTCGTCAAGGATGACGAACGCATTGTTGAGTGTGCGGCCTCGCATGTAGGCAAGCGGCGCCACCTCGATCGACTGGCGCTCCATGAGGCGCTGTGACTTCTCGAAGCCCATCAGATCGAAGAGCGCGTCGTAGAGCGGACGCAGGTACGGATCGACCTTCTGCGTCAGGTCGCCGGGCAGGAAGCCGAGACGCTCGCCCGCCTCGACGGCGGGGCGCGTGAGCACGATGCGCTCGACGGTGCCGCGCTCGAAGGCGTCGACGGCCGCGGCGACGGCGAGGAAGGTCTTGCCCGTGCCGGCGGGACCGACGCCGAAGCTGATGTCGTGCCCCATGATGGCCTTGAGGTAAAGGCGCTGGTTGGGCGTGCGGCCCTGGAGGTCGCGGCGGCGGACCTTGAGGTCGACGTCGTCGACGGCGCCCTCGGGATCGGACGCGGCGCCGCTGCGGTACTCGTCGTCATGTCCGACGAAGTGCCACTGGATGTCGTCGACGCTCAGCTCCTCGCCCGTGCTCTTGACGCGGGTCATCAGGACTGCGAGCGCCGTCACGGCGCGGCGGGCGGCCTCAAGCTCGCCCGTCACGCGGAAGACGTCTCCGCGGCGGCTGACGCGCACGTTGAGGATCGTCTCGATCTGCCTCAGGTTTTCGTCAAGCGGGCCGCAGAGCGCGGAAAGCTCGGCGTTTCCCGCATCTGCGGAGTAGCGCAGCGTTTCGGGCTGCACGGTCTTTTCACTAGCCATAGGTCGGTAGTCAGTCCAGAAGTTGTCCGCCAAGCGAATGCGGATACACATTCGTCACTTTAACACGCACCATCGTGTCCACAAGCGAGAGCGGTCCCTCGAAGTTCACGATGCGGTTGTTGTCCGTGCGGGCCATGAGGAAGCCCTCGCCCTTGCGCGCGGGGCCGAGCACGAGCACGCGCTGCTCGGTGCCGAGCATGCTCTCGCTGATGCGGGTCGCGTTCGCGTCGATCGTCGCCTGCAGGCGCTGCAGGCGCGCAAGCTTCACGTCATAGGGCGTGTCGTCGGGAAGACGGGCGGCGGGCGTGCCGGGACGCGGGCTGTAGATGAAGGAGAAGCTGGCGTCGAAGCCCACTTTCTCGACGAGCTTCATCGTGTCCTCGAAGTCCTCGGCGGTTTCACCGGGGAAGCCCACGATGAAGTCGGTCGCGATCGAGATGTCGGGACGAAGCTCTCGGAGCTTCCTCGTGATCTCGACGTACTCGGCGGCGGTGTAGCCGCGCTTCATGGCGGCGAGCACGCGGTCGGAGCCCGCCTGCACGGGCAGGTGCACGTGGTTGACGAGCTTGGGCAGGCGGCCGTAGGCGTCGATGATGCGCTGGGAGAATTCACGCGGATGGCTCGTCGTGTAGCGGATGCGCTCGATGCCGTCGATTTCGGAGACGTAGTCAAGCAGCAGGGCGAAGTCCGCAATCGAGCCGTCGGGCATCTTGCCGCGATAGGCGTTCACGTTCTGGCCGAGAAGCGTCACTTCCCTGACGCCCTGATCGGCAAGCTGGGCGACCTCCATGAGGACGTCCACCATCGGGCGCGAGATCTCCTCGCCGCGGGTGTAGGGCACCACGCAGTAGGAGCAGTACTTCGAGCAGCCTTCCATGATCGAGACGAAGGCGGCGGCGCCATGCGCCTTCGGGGCGGGCAGATGATCGAACTTCTCGATTTCGGGGAAGCTCACGTCGACCTGGGGACGGCCCGTCTCAACGCGGGCGCGAAGCATGTCGGGCAGACGATGCAGGGTCTGCGGTCCGAAGACCACGTCAACGCAGGGCGCGCGGCGGATGACGTTTTCGCCCTCCTGGCTCGCGACGCAGCCGCCCACGGCGATCAGCATGCCGGGACGCGTCTTCTTGACTTCGCGGATGCGGCCGAGGTCGGAGAAAGTCTTCTCCTGGGCCTTTTCACGAATGGAGCAGGTGTTGACGACGACCAGGTCGGCCTCCTCAAGCACGTCGGTGCGTTCATAGCCAATTTCGGCGTTGAGAAGGTCGGCGATGCGACCGCTGTCGTAGTCGTTCATTTGGCAGCCGAAGCTGCGCAGATAGAGTTTCTTCGCTTGCACGGTTTAGATCCGGGGACGATGTTTAGAGCCGCAGGACCATGGCCTGCGGCCGGGAAAGAAAAAAGCCCCGCGCTTCAGTGGAGAAGGCGGGGCTTTTGAAATCTGGTGGCGCATCACGGACTCGAACCGCGGACACAAGGATTATGATTCCTCTGCTCTAACCGACTGAGCTAATGCGCCGTTGAGGATTGAGATTATGCAGCCTTCCCAACCCCCCGTCAAGGAGACGTTACAAATTTTTACACCCTCTCCTTCCAGAGGCGCCAGAAGTGGTTCGTGGGACCGTGGCCGTGGCCGACGTCGAGCTCGCCTGCGTGTCGGACGGCGCCCGTCAGGTACTCCTTGGCGCGGCGGCAGGCCTCGGGCACGTCGACCGACTGCGGCAGGAAGGCCGCGATGGCGGACGAAAGCGTGCAGCCCGTGCCGTGCGTGTTCTTCGTCGGTACGCGGGGAGCCGTGAAGGGAACCGAGACGACGTTGTTGAAGAGCAGGTCGTAGGCGGACTCGCCCTCAAGATGGCCGCCCTTGAGATAGACCCAGGCGTTTCGACGCCCGAGGAGCTTCCAGAGCTCGCGGGCGACTTTGGGGAACTCCTCCTCCGTCACGTCCTCTTCTCGTCCGAGAAGGCACATGGCTTCGGGCAGGTTGGGCGTGATGATGGTGGCGAGCGGCAGGAGCCTCTCCTTCAAGGCGTCGACGGCGTCAGCCGCAAGCAGCCGGCTGCCGCCCTTGGCGACCATGACGGGGTCGAGCACCACGAAGCGGGGCTTGCGGCGCACGAGCGCGTCGGCCACCGTCTCGATCTGCTCGACCGTGCCGAGCATGCCGATCTTGACCGCGTCGATGCGAACGTCGTCAAAGAGCGTGTCGATCTGCTCCTTGAGGAAGGTCGCGGGCACGGGCATGACGCCCGTGACGGTCTGCGTGTTCTGAGCGGTCAGGGCCGCGATGACGCCGCAGGCATAGGCGCCGCAGGCGCTCATGGCCTTGACGTCGGCGAGAACGCCCGCACCGCCCGAGGGGTCCACCCCCGCGATGCTTACGACGTTAGGGATGCTGTTTTCTGTGCCTTCTGCCACAAGACCTCCAATATCGTCATCATTCGCTGAGTCGCGCCCGCATACTGCCTCGAAAAGCCGAGGGCAGCCTCGCTCGCGCTCACGCGGGTTTCGGGAACGTCAAGCCAGTGCTCGAACCGGTCGAGTGCCTCCTCGGGAGTCTCGACCTGCACCATGGCGCCAGCGGACAGGCCGTCGCGGATGACCTTCTGAAAGTTGAAGATGGACGGTCCCACGACGATGGGCGAGCCTGCAAGCGCGGGCTCGATCACGTTCTGGGAGCCGTGGTTCTGAAAGGATCCGCCCATGGCCGTCATGTCGGCCAGAGCGCAGTAGAAGCTCATTTCGCCCATGCTGTCGCCGAGCACGACGTCGGTGTCGGCGGGCACGTCGGCGGGCTCCGCAATCTGCGAGCGGCGGCAGACCTTGAGGCCTGCGCCGGTGAGCGTGCGGAAGACCTCGTCGAAGCGCTGCGGATGACGCGGCACCAGCCAGAACTGCGCACGCCTGAGAAGTTCGGGACGGGTGGCCATGGCCTTCGCAAACAGCACCTCCTCGCC
Source organism: Sutterella sp. KLE1602 (assembly GCF_001578585.1). Taxonomy (NCBI): domain Bacteria; kingdom Pseudomonadati; phylum Pseudomonadota; class Betaproteobacteria; order Burkholderiales; family Sutterellaceae; genus Sutterella; species Sutterella sp. KLE1602. The sequence goes on along the minus strand of NZ_KQ968509.1, from coordinate 11,901 downwards.
CTGACGGGTCGAGGCGATGAGCGCGACGGGGCGGCTGAGCGACGCCTTCCAGGCACGCGCGGCGGCCTCCTGGGAGGCGTTCGGACGGATATCGAACTTGACGCTGCCGCAGACGGTGACGTTGCGTCCGCCAAGGCTCTCAAGACGCTCCTTGTCCTCCTCGCTCTGCGCGAGGATGGCCGTGAAGCTGCCGAAGGCGGGGCCCATCACGTCGAGGAACTTCTCGGCCTGAGCGCGGGACTTCTCGCTTTCGCGCGCATTGGCAAGCACCATCGGCACGCCGCACCGCTTGGCCTCGCTCATGAGGTTCGGCCACACCTCGGTCTCCATGATGATGCCGATCGTGGGCTGGGTCTGGCGGAAGAACTTCTCGACGGCATACGGCGCGTCGTAGGGCAGATAGCACTGATGGATGCGGTCGGGCGCAAGCGCCACAAGCTTGGCGCCGGCCTCGCGACCCGTCGGCGTCATGTGCGTGAGCAGCACGTCGCACTCGGGCCAGCGCTCGAGAACCGCCTCGAGCAGCGGCTTAGCGGCATTCGTCTCGCCCACGCTCACGGCGTGGATCCAGACGCGCGGACGCCCCGTCTTGAGCGGAAAGCTCGACCAGGCGAAGCGCTCGTCCCAGAACTGGCGGTAAGCGGGCTGGCGGCGGGAGCGCCACATCAGATAAAGACTGGCGAGCGGGAGCGCAACGACGCTCACCGCCCTGTACATGGACGGAGTGATTCTCACAAGCGTTCTCCCTGAACGGCGACGAGCGCCTTCCAAACCTCGTCGACGTCCGGACACTGTCCGATGCCGCCGAGGCTGCGCACGGGACCGTCCCCGACAAGCTTCAGGGTCTCGGTCGGCGTGGAGACGAAGATGCCGACGCTCGGACGACCGAGCGCCGCCCCGAGATGGGCAAGCCCCGTGTCGACGCCCACGACGCACTCGGCACGGGCCAGCGTGGCGGCCGTCGTCGCCAGAGTGGTCCTCGGAGCCACTTCGGCGCCGGGAATGGTCCTGACCAGACGCTCCACGCGCTCGCGCTCGACGTCGCTGCCCCAGAAGAGAACGCTTCTGAGGCCTGCGCCGGCGAACTTGCGGCCCAGATGCGTCCAGTACTCCTCGGGCCAGAGCTTTTCGTCACGGCTCGTATTGACGGCCAGCGCCGCATAGGGACCGGCGGGCTTCACGGACGGCTCCGCATTCGCCTGCAGGCCGAAGACGGGCCTTTCGGGATCGATCTCGTAGCCGAGAGCTTCGGCTGCGGCCATGCGGTAGCGGCGCACGGCGCCGAGCGATGCGGGCAGATCAAGCTTGCGGGCATAGGCGAGCGAGGCGATCGGCTCGCGGGCCGTGCCCCAGCTGTAGCCCGTGGCGGGAACGCCCGCCCAGCGGGCGACCATCGCCGAGCGCATCAGCCCCTGGATGTCGAGCACGACGTCGTAGTGTTCGGCGCGAAGCGCATTCTTCACGTCCGCCATTTCGGCTCGGACGGGACCCGAGAGAATGGCCTTGCGCCAGCGGCGGAAGGCCGTCACGTGAACCTTGGAGACTGCGGGGGCGAGCGTCGGAATGTCGCGGAAGCTCTCTTCCGCAACCCAGTGAAGCTCGGCCTCGGGCAGAGCCTGCCTGATGTCATGAGCCACGGGCAGCGCATGAATGATGTCGCCCATGGAGGAGGACTTGATGACGAGGATCTTCAATTAAAACCTCACCTCTTCCGCAACTGCAGCCATCGGATCCTCGCCACGTTCGGCGCGCTTGCTCAGGCGCTTGCCAAGCTCGACGCCGGGCTGGTCGAAGGGGTTGATGCCGAAGAGCGTGCCGAGCATCGTCGTCTTGTGCTCGTACATGGCCATGAGCGCGCCGAGGCGGCGCGGCGTCACGGCGTCCATCACGATGGCTGAGACGGCGTTGAAGCAGGGATTGTCGGGATCGCGCATGATGAGCGCCTCGGCCTGAGCTCGGGCGTTGGCGAGCAGCACGCGGTAGTGCTCCGCATAGCGGTGGCCGGGCATCTCGCTCCAGAGGAGATCGATGCTGGCGCGGCCCGTGCCTTCGCGAAGCCACTGGTAGAAGCTGTGCTGGGCCTCGTTGCCGTTTGCGCCCCAGACGGCCTGGCCGGTCCTGCCGGGGATGCGGCGGCCATCAGGCGTGTGGTGCTTGCCGAGCGACTCCATCTCGAGCTGCTGCAGCCAGGGCACGATCACGCGCAGGCGCTCGTCGTAGGGCAGCACGCAGTGCGTGCTGATCTCGAGGCGGTTGGCGTTCCAGAACGCAATCATGGCCAGCGTCGCGGGAAGGTTCTTCTCAAGCGGCGCCGTCAGCGAGTGGCGGTCCATTTCGGCCGCGCCCTGCAGGAACTCGAGGAAAACCTCGGGCCCGAGAGAGAGTGCGAGCGGCAGGCCCACTGCGCCCCAGACGGAGAATCGGCCGCCGACCCAGTCCCACATGCGGAAGAAGTTCTCCTCGGGCAGGCACATCTGGGCGGCCGCGTCGGGGTTGGCCGAGACGACCACCATGTGGTGCGCACGGTCCGTGCCCACGATGCCGTGGTTGAGCAGCCACTGGTCGACGGCTGCGGCGTTGACGAGCGTCTCGCGGGTACCGAAGCTCTTCGAGGAGACGACGACGAGGGTCGTCAGCGGATTGCAGACGTCGAGAATGCGCTCAAGGAGCACGCCGTCGACGGTGGAGAGAAAATGGACGCGGATCTTCGGATTGGAGGGACGAAGCGCATGGTAGACCGCGTGCGGCCCCATGTCGGAGCCGCCGATGCCGACGTTGATCACGTCGGTGATGCGGTCACCCCTGCAGCCGAGGCGGATGCCCTCGCGCACCTGGCGCGCGAAGTCGAGCATGCGGCGACGCTCGCGGTCGACCTCGGCGAACTTCGGCGCACCGGCCGAAAAGGATCGCAGCGAAGTGTGAAGCGCTGCGCGCCCTTCGCTCGGATTGACGATCTCGCCCGCCATCATGCGGCGGTGCGCCTCCTCGACGCCGCGCGTGCGGCAGTGGTCGACAAGGCGCTTGAGGTCCTCGCCCGTCAGGCGCTGGCGGGAGATGTCAAGGCGGATCCCGCAGGCGGTCACCATGGTGTCCACGCCTGCGCTGTCGCGCAGGAAGGGAAGCAGGGTCCAGTTGTTCGAATCAGTCATGAGGAAAATTCCTAACGCGGTCTATCAGAAGGGAAGCTCAAGCGACGGCTCGACCTTGAGCAGCACCTCCGCAAAGGTCTTCTTGATGCGCTCGAGCGCCTCGGGCGTGTCGCCTTCGAGACGAAGCACGACGACCGGCGTCGTGTTGGAGGAGCGGGCGAGCGCGAAACCGTCGTTCCACTCGACGCGCACGCCGTCGATCGTGATCACGTCAAGCGCGTCGTCAAAGCGGGCCTCCTTCTGCAGGCGGGCGATGAAGGCCTTGTTCTCGCCTTCGGCCATGCGGATCTGCAGTTCGGGCGTGTTGACGGCGCTCGGGAGCGCTTCAAGCGCGGCGGACGGATCCGCCTCGCGGGAAAGGATTTCAAGGATGCGGGCGCCGGCATAAACGCCGTCGTCAAAGCCGGGCCAGCGGCCGTCGTTGAAGAAGAGATGGCCCGACATCTCGCCCGCGAACGGAGCGCCCGTCTCGCGCAGCTTGGCCTTGACGAGAGAGTGGCCCGTGCAGCTGATCGTCGGGACGCCGCCGCAGGCTTCGATCCAGGGCACCAGACGGCGCGTGCACTTGACGTCGTAGACGATCTGGGCGCCGGGATGATGCGCAAGGATGTCCTTCGCAAAGAGCATCATCTGACGGTCGGGATAAATGATCTCGCCCGACTTCGTCACGACGCCGAGGCGGTCGCCGTCGCCGTCGAAGGCGAGGCCGAGCTCGATGCCGTCCTCAAGAACCGCCTTCTTGAGGTCCTCGAGATTGGCGGGCTTGGAGGGATCGGGATGATGGTTCGGGAAGGTGCCGTCAACGTCCGTGAAGAGTTCGGTCACCTCGCAGCCGAGGGACTTGAAGAGCCTGGCGGCGACGGGGCCGGCGACGCCGTTGCCCGCATCGATCGCAATGCGCATTGGGCGCTCGAGGCGCACGTCGGAAAGGACGCGCTCGAGATAGGCGGGCACCACGTCCTCACGGCGGATCGTGCCCGGCACCTCGGCCGTGCACCAGTCCTCGTTCCGGATGCGGGCGAGAATGTCCTGAATCTGGTCGGCGAAGAGCGTGATGCCGCCGATCATCATCTTGAGGCCGTTGTATTCGGGCGGATTGTGCGAGCCGGTCACGGCGACGCCCGTGCCGTTGCCGAAGTGGACGGTGGCGAAGTAGAGAACAGGCGTCGGCACCATACCGATGTCGATGACGTCCACGCCTGCGGAAGTGATGCCCTCCATCAGGGCGCCCGCGAGCCTCTCGCCCGACAGGCGGCCGTCGCGGCCGACGCAGAACGAGGTCCTGCCGGCCTCGTGCGCCATCGTGCCGAGCACCCGGCCGATCTGGCGGACGGCATCCTCCGTCAAAGTCTTGTCAACAATGCCGCGAATGTCATAAGCCTTAAAAATAGAGACGTCGGGCGCCATAATTTCTTTCCTCGTATTAGTCCGCAGGCGCTGGAACGGGGCCTGCGCCTGCTTCAGGTAATTAGATAATTGTAGCCAATCGGTGACTTCCGCCCAAAACCCGATTGCAACCGTTGGCAAACGCACGGCCGCGCCGACGCGAGGGCCCGCCAACCATTACAATCAGGGCACGTCTACCACCATGGCGGCCGTTGCGCCGCCCGCAAGTTTTATGGACAAACAGACTCTTTCCAAAGCCCGCGTTCTCGTGACGGGCGATGCCATGCTGGACCGCTACTGGTTTGGCGACGCCGAACGCATCTCCCCCGAAGCGCCGGTTCCCGTTGTGCGCATCAGCCGCACCGAAGAGCGCCTCGGCGGCGCGGCCAACGTCGCGGTCAACATCGCCAGCGTCGGCGGCCGCTCCTCCCTGCTCTGCGTCGTCGGCAACGACGAACCCGGCCGCACGCTCGAACGCTTTGCGCGCGAACAGGGCATCACGCCGCACTTCCAGTTCGACGAATCGCTCGACACGACCGTCAAGTTGCGCGTCGTGGCCCGCCAACAGCAGATGCTTCGCTGCGACTTCGAGTCGCATCCCGCCGAGGAGGTCCTCAACAAGCACCTCGACAAGTTCCGCGCCCTGCTCGCCGAACACGACGCCCTGATTCTCTCCGATTACGGCAAGGGCGGCCTCTCCCACATCGTCTCCATGATCGCCATGGCGCGCGATGCGGGCATCCCCGTCCTCATCGATCCCAAGGGCGACGACTACTCGCGCTACCGCGGCGCCACGATGCTCACGCCCAACCGCTCCGAACTCCGCCAGGTCGTCGGCTCCTGGAGGACCGAGGAGGAGCTCACCGCCAAGGCCCAGGGCCTGCGCGCCGAGCTCGGTCTCAAGTACCTCCTCCTCACCCGCAGCGAGGAAGGCATGACCCTTTACTTTGAAGGCGGCCAGATCACCGTGCCCACTCAGGCGCGCGAGGTCTACGACGTCTCGGGCGCGGGCGACACCGTCATCGCCATCCTCGCCACCATGCTCGCCACGGGCATGACCGTCGAGGAGGCCGTCCGCACGGCCAACCGTGCCGCCGGCGTGGTCGTCGGCAAGCTCGGCACCGCCACCGTTTCTTATGAAGAACTCTTTTAAGGATTGACTGCCATGAGCATTCTCGTCACCGGCGCCGCCGGCTTCATCGGCTGCAACAACGTTCTCGCCCTCAACGAGCGCGGCATCACCGACATCATCGCCGTCGACAATCTCGAACGCGGCGAAAAGTACCAGAACCTTGCCAAGTGCAGCATCTCCGACTACTTCGACAAGCGCGACTTCATCGCCCGCGTGCGTGACGGCTCCGCTCCGAAGCCCGAGGCGATCTTCCATCAGGGTGCCTGCTCCGACACGATGGAGCACGACGGCAAGTACATGATGGAGAACAACTACCGCTACACGCTTGAGCTCTACCGTTGGGCCCAGGAACTCGGCATTCCCTTCATCTACGCCTCCTCCGCCGCCACGTACGGCGCGCACCAGGAGTTCATCGAGGACGTCCGCTATGAAGGCCCGCTCAACGTCTACGGCTACTCCAAGTACCTCTTTGACCAGGTGCTTCGCCGCGAACTCAAGAGCCTTCGCGCTCCCGTGATCGGCCTGCGCTACTTCAACGTCTACGGCCCGAACGAGCAGCACAAGGGCCGCATGGCCTCCGTCGCCTTCCACCAGTACTTCCAGTACCGCCGCACGGGCAAGGTCAAGCTCTTTGAAGGCTGCCTCGGCTACGGCAACGGCGAGCAGTCCCGCGACTTCGTCTATGTCGGCGACGTCTGCAAGGTGCTTATGCACTTCCTCGACAAGCCCGTCTCCGGCGTCTACAACTGCGGCACGGGCCGAGCCCAGCCGTTCAACGACGTCGCCCTGTCCGTGATCAACGCCCTGCGCGAACACGACGGCAGGCAGCAGCTCACGCTCGAAGAGGCCGTCGCGACGGGCGAGCTCGAGTACATCGCGTTCCCCGAAGCCCTCAAGGGCAAGTACCAGGCCTTCACGCAGGCCAACCTCGAGAACCTGCGCAAGGCCGGCTGCGACGTCGAGTTCCGCACGGTTCAGGAGGGCACCCGCGAGTACATGCAGAACCTCCTCGCCGCCTTCCCGAACGTGGAAGAATGATGAGAAAGGCCGCATTTCTCGACCGTGACGGCGTGATCAACATCGATCACGCCTACGTCCACAAGATCGAGGAGTTCGACTGGGTTCCGGGCGTCCTTGAGGCCGCCCGCGCCCTCTCGGAAGCAGGCTACCTGCTCGTCGTGGTCACCAACCAGTCGGGCATCGGACGCGGATACTACGACGAAGCCGCTTTCACCCGCCTCACCGACTGGATGAAGGCCCGCTTCGCCGAGGCGGGCGCCCCCGTCGCAGGCGTCTACTTCTGTCCACACCATCCCGAAAAGGCGAATCCGCCCTACCGCATGGACTGCGACTGCAGGAAACCCCGTCCCGGCATGCTTCTCAAGGCTGCCGAGGACCTCGGCATCGACCTTTCGACCTCGATCATGTTCGGCGACAAGCCGGGCGACATGACGGCAGGCCGCGCCGCAGGCTGCGTTGAGCGCATTCAGCTCGGCACCGACGGCCTTGAGGCCCCCGTTCCCTCCGCGGACGCCACCGGGGCCTTCAGGAGTCTGGCCGACGCCGTCGCCTCCCCCTGGTTCGCACAACTCAAGCAAAGGAGTCTCCCGTGAGCACCCGTCTACCCGCCCCTGCCTTTGAAGGCAAGATCTGCACGATGGACGAGCTCGCCGAGCGCGCCGCCGCGCTTGCGCATCCGGTCGTCATGACCAACGGCGTCTTCGACATCCTGCACCGCGGCCACGTCACCTACCTCGCCCAGGCCCGCAGCCTCGGCGGCAGTCTCGTCGTGGCCATCAACAGCGACGCCTCCGTCAAGATGCTCGGCAAGGGCGACGACCGTCCGATCAACACCGAGGCCGACCGCGCCGCCGTACTCGCCTCGCTCGAGTCCGTCTCCCTCGTGGTCGTCTTCCAGGACAAGGTGCCGCTCAAGGCCGTCGAGCTTGCCCACCCCGACATCTACGTCAAGGGCGGCGACTACCGCATCGAGGACCTCCCCGAGGCGAAGCTCGTCTCCACCTGGGGCGCCAGGACCGTCACGGTTCAGTTCGAGCACGAACGCTCCACCACGGCCCTTCTGAAGAAGGTCCGCGGCGCCTGACGGCCTCCCGAAGCCCTCTGAAACAACAAAACCCGCACGGCTGTCGGCCTGTGCGGGTTTTGTCATTCTTGCGGAAGGCGGGATCAGTTGATCTTGAAGCCGCGCTTGCGTGCGAAGTGAATGGTCGCGTCAAGGAAGCCCTGCTTGCTGCCGCAGTCAAAGCGCGTGCCCTCGAAGCGGTGGGCGTAGGTCGGCACCGTGTCGAGCGACGAGGCGATGCCGTCGGTGAGCTGGATTTCACCGCCGACGCCGACCGTGACCTTCTCGAGGTAGTCGAAGACTTCGGGTTCGAAGACGTAGCGGCCGATCACGGCCATGCGGGACGGCGCGACCTTAGGGTCGGGCTTCTCGACGATGCCGCGCATCTGGGAGGTCTGCAGGCTCGTGTCATCCACGCTCACGATGCCGTACTTGTTCGTGGCTTCGGGAGCAACGTCCTGGACGGCGATCACGGAACCGCCGCCGCGGGCTTCGCGCACGGCCGTCAGCTGGCCGATGCAGGAGCTCGGAGCGTCGACGAGGTCGTCGGCGAGCATGACGCCGAAGGGCTCGTCACCCACGACGGGCTTGGCGCACAGCACGGCGTGGCCGAGGCCGAGGGCTTTGGGCTGGCGGATGTAGATGCACTTGACGCCGGCGGGAACGATGCCGCGCACGAGCTCGAGAAGCTCGTCCTTGCCCTTTTCCTCAAGCTCGCGCTCGAGTTCGGGATAGGAGTCGAAGTGGTCCTCGATGGCGCGCTTGTTGCGGCCGGTCACGAAGATCATTTCGGTGATGCCCGCCGCAGCGGCTTCCGCCACTGCGTACTGGATCAGGGGCATGTCGACCACGGGGAGCATTTCCTTGGGCATCGCCTTCGTGGCGGGAAGAAAGCGGGTGCCGAGACCGTTGACGGGGAACACGACTTTGCGAACAGGCTTCATTGTCTTGTGACCAATAAAAAGTACAATTGAGAAAATCAGGGTTGTCCCTCAGTCGGGGCAATCAACGCTGTAATTGTCGTAAAGACTAGCACGAATTAGAGATTCTTATGGTCACGAACCCGTACTTCGCCATCGGCGACCTGCAGGGCTGTCTGGAAAGCCTGGACGGTCTGCTCGAACAGCTCCCGGAGGACGCCCCGCTCATCTTCCTCGGCGATCTCGTCAACAGGGGGCCCGAATCGCTAGCGACCCTTCGGCGCGTCGCTGGCCTCGGCAGCAGGGCGCGATGCCTGCTCGGCAACCACGACCTGCACCTTCTGGCCGTGGCGGCGGGTGCGAGCAAGGTGCACAAGAAGGACACGATCGGAGAAATCTTCGAGGCGCCCGACGCGGACGAACTCATCGAGTGGCTCAGGCACCAGTCCATCATGATCGAAACCGAGGACGCCGTCTTCGTGCATGCGGGCGTTCATCCGCTCTGGACGCTGGAAAAGGCCAGGGGACTCGCACGCGAGGCCGAGGCCGTGCTGTCGGGGCCCGACTGGAAGGCCATGCTCCAGCAGATGTACGGCAACAGCGACTGGGACGACGGGCTCAAGGGCGGCGAGCGCATGCAGGCCATTCTCAACTGCTTCACGCGCATGCGTTTCGTGGACAAAAAGACGGCCGAGCTCGACTTCAAGCAGAAGGAGGACATCGGCTCCGCACCCAAGCACCTGATCCCGTGGTTCGAATACTCGAAGCGCCCCATGGCGGGCACGCCCATCTGCTTCGGCCACTGGTCCATGCTGGGCCTCATCCGCCGCGACGACATCGTGGCCATCGACACGGGATGCCTGTGGGGCGGGAAGCTCACCGCCGTGCGCTTCCCCGACAGGCGGATCTATCAGGAGGACTGCCCCTGCTGGGCAGACCCCTTCAAATACAAATAAGTCCGTCTCAGACGGTCTTTTCGGCTTCGGCCTTCGTTTCGGACATGGCCTGCAGGCGGCGCCTGCGGGCCTCTTCGCGTTCAGCGGTGACGTCGGAGACGCCGAGCGCCCCCGACATGAGCGCGGATGCCTCAAGGCAGAGCGCCTGGCGGGTCTTTCCGTCGACGGAGACGGAATCGAGCACCGTCACCTCGACGCCGAGTCCCGGCGTGAAGAGGATTCGCTTGAGGACCGTGAAGAGCGCGACGTCCCCCGCATAGGAAACGAGCCCGCTCGGCTTGCCGTCGAGCGTGTATCGGAGCGTCACGGGCAGAATCTGCGCGCCCGAGCGGACGGCGGCCTCGAAGAGATTCGGATGAAAAGGCAGAAGCTCAAGGCCGTTGCCCGTCGTGCCCTCGGGAAAGAAGAGCACGTTGGTGCCCTCGTTGATGGCGCCCGCCATGGCGTCGGCGATCTCAAGCACGGCGCGCTTGCGGCTGCGGTCGATGAAGAGCGTGCCTGTTCCCCTGGCGATGAAGCCGAAGACGGGCCAGGAGGCGATCTCCTTCTTGGCGACGAAGCGGCACGGAAGGACCGCATCGAGGATGAAGATGTCGATGAAGGAAACGTGGTTTGCACAGACCATGTAGCCCGGTCCCTCTCCGTTCACGCCGCATTCGGCGCTCTGCGCGACGGGCACCGCGCCCCTGACGGTCATGCGCACGCCGAGCACGCGCATGAGCACGCGGCAGACGCGCCTGACGCAGCGGCCGCGGCCCTTGCGGCCGACCAGCGGGAAAAGCACGAGAAGGATGAAGAGGATCACAAGGATCATGATCCCCACGGCGGCCATGCGGCCGCATCCGATGACATAGCGCATGAAAGGCTTCCTCAGGCGACGGCGTCCTGCTCGTCGAAGTACTGTTGCAGGATGACGGCGGCGGCCTCGTCGTCGATCTTGTCCGCGCCGTGTTCGACCATCACGGACGAGAAGCGCTCGTCGACGGTGCGCACGGGCAGGCGGAAGCGGCCGCCGAGCTGGCGGGCGAAGCGCTCGCAGCGGGGCGTGAGGTCGCAGTCCGTGCCGTCCCCGTGACGGGGTACGCCGACCACCAGAAGCACGGGCTCCCATTCCTTCACGAGGGCCTCGACGGCCTTCCAGCGCTCGTCGTTCGTTCTGGCATGAATGATCGTGACGGGCTGCGCGCTACGCGTGAGCGTATTGCCCGAGGCGACGCCGGTTCTGGCCAGTCCGAAGTCAAAGCAGAGTACGGTTCCTTCCTGCATGCTCGATCCTGCAAAAAAACTGTGATTATACGGCCGGGCCGCACGCCGATTCGGGAAGACTGTTGTTGCAATCACGCCGCAGCATTACAATGCCACCATCCCAGGGGACGGCGCTCCCGCGCCTCCCGTCTTCACCTCGCAGGACCCAGACATGAACATTCTGCTCACCGGCGGCATGGGCTTCATCGGCTCCCATACGGCCGTCGTGCTCATCGAGGCCGGCCATGACGTCGTGCTCTTCGACAATCTCTCCAACGCCGACCGCTCCGTTCTCGACCGAATCGAGACGATCACGGGCCGTCGCCCCGTCTTCATCGAAGGCGACATCCGCGACGCCGCCGCCATGGAGAAGGCGCTCGACGGCGTCGACGCCGTCATTCACTTCGCAGGCCTCAAGGCCGTGGGCGAATCCGTCAGCAAGCCCGTCGAGTACTACGACAACAACGTCAACGGCACGCTCGTGCTGCTCGCGGCCATGCGCAGGAAGGGCGTCAACCGCATCATCTTCAGCTCCTCGTCGACGGTCTACGGCACGCCCGAGACGCTTCCCCTCACCGAGGATTGCCCGACCGGCGAACCGACGAACCCGTACGGCCGCTCGAAGCTGCACATCGAGCAGATTCTCGCGGACGTCTGCCGCGCCTATCCCGAATTCAGCGCCGTCTGCCTGCGCTACTTCAACCCGATCGGCGCCCATCCCTCGGGCCTCATCGGCGAGGATCCCAACGGCATTCCGAACAACCTGCTGCCCTACGTCGCCCGCGTGGCTCACGGCACGCTGCCCCGCCTGCGCGTCTTCGGACACGACTACCCGACGCCCGACGGCACGGGCGTGCGCGACTTCATCCACGTGATGGACCTCGCCGACGGCCACGCCAAGGCCGTGCCCTACATCATGAACCACACGGGTTGGATCGCCATCAACCTCGGCTGCGGCCGCGGCTACAGCGTCCTCGAAGTCGTCAAGGCCTTTGAAAAGGGTTCATCTCGGAAGTCCGTGGAACGCGGC